>JAFVRU010000053.1 GCA_017504065.1 Clostridia bacterium | reverse complement strand
CTTAAAGACGGGATATCTTCATAATAAAACTGCTTAACTATGCCATTTTTGATATTTTCAGCAACGAAACCCGCCATATCCACGGGATCTTTTGCAGAAGAATACGGCGGAGCATACGCAAGGTCTAAATCTTTTAGTTCGTCAGCCTTCATCCCTGCCCTAATTGCCGTTGCGATAACATCAATGCGTTTATCAACTCCGTCATAGCCGACAATTTGCGCACCTACAATCTTATAAGATTCCTTTTCAAAAATGAGTTTAACGGTCATTGCAGTTGCGCCTGGATAATAGCTAGCATGCGCGTTTTGCGTTATAATAACCTTTTCGTATTCGATGCCGTTTGCTTTTGATTGCTGTTCGTTAATACCTGTGGTGGCAACCGTCATATCAAAAAGTTTAACAACCGAAGATCCTTGCGAACCCTTATATTCACTAGTTAGTCCACAAATATTATCGGCAACGATACGACCTTGCTTATTTGCAGGCCCTGCAAGTGAAATTACTGAATCTTTATCGGTTATAAAATGTTTAACTTCAACAGCATCCCCTACTGCATAGATATCGGGAATTGAAGTTTCCATTTTGACATTGACTTTGATTGCACCTTTAACGCCGAGTTCTAAACCTATCTTGTGCGCAAGTTTGTTTTCTGGCGTAACTCCAACTGCAAGCACAACCATATCAGCGTTTATATTTGAGCCGTCGGCAAACTCAAGAGAAACTTGACCGTTTGCAAAACTCATTTTTTTTGTATTCGTGTTCAGTAATAATTGTACGCCGTGGTGACGGATGTTTGCGTGGATAAAGGACGCCATATCACAGTCCACCGTAGGCAAAAGATGATTGCCGCGTTGAATAACCGTCGTTTGAATACCAAGTTCGGCAAGATTTTCCGCCGTTTCCAGACCGATAAACCCACCGCCTATAACCGCGGCTGTTTTTGGCTGTTTTTGCTCTATAAACGCGCGGATTTTGAGCGTATCTTCTACGGTGCGGAGCGTAAATACTCTCTCGTTTTCAGCGTAAAAATCAGGCAAAATCGGCTTTGCGCCAGGCGATAAAATCAGCTTGTCGTAGTTTTCCGTAAAGCTCGTTCCCGTTCTCAAATCGGTTACGAAAACGGTTTTGTTTTGCGCGTCAATATCGGTTACTTCATGATTAACTTTTGCAACTATTCTAAAACGGCGGAAGAAACTTTCGGGCGTTTGAAGCGTCAAATCTTCCTTATCTTCAATAACGCTACCAATATAATACGGCAAACCACAGTTTGCGTATGAAATAAAGCCCGAACGCTCGAAAATAATAATTTCCGCTTGTTCGTCTAATCTTCTTATTCTTGCCGCTGCCGTTGCTCCGCCGGCAACTCCGCCCACGATTACGATTTTCATAGAAAAATCCCCCTTATAAGATATTATATCACATAGCCTTAAAGATTTCAATCGTTTTGCCTTTCTTTATTTTACTATGTATCAAAAAGTACGGGGGAACGTTTATTTTCCTATCACCCCTTTTTTATACTATTCTTACTGAAAAAATTTGAATGCGTCAATACCTATTGCCTTAAATCGATTTTGCTTTTTCAGTATATTCCTTTACGAGCTCTGCCTTTGCGTTTGCATAATCATTTCGATTATGCTCGTATTCTTTCCATAACAAAAGCTTTACTTGTTTATACTCTTTTTCATATAACAGCTTAAATTTTCAATAACGTTTGTTAATCGTTCCCCATCGTCCACAAAATCGCAAAAAATCATCGGTTTTGCGCCGTCGTAAGGGATAGCGTATTCCGCGTTCGGCAATAATCCTTTGGCTTTTTCGATAGGTTTTATCAGCAACCTATCATCATAAATCCCCCCAAGCAAAACTCCGTTTGCGTATAGCAGGTATTCGTCCATCATCTTTTTATAAGTAATATCTATACCGTTTATTTGACTTAAAACAAAGCCCAAATATTCTTTCGTACTTGCCATAATTATTTATTTATAATAGATTGAATATGGTTAATTATAAACTCTTGCGCATTGCGATTATAGTAAGTCGCAAAATATTCGCCACGATTACCGATTCGTCGCTCTATGGATATTCCTATTTCTTTCCCCATTTCAGTAGGACAATTTCTCGTATTGCCGTATCTACCATTTGCGTCTTCCAATAGTCCGACTTCTTTAAGCCCATCTAAAACGATCCTATAAGAAAGTTTTTTCATCTCATTTTTGTCTATCAAATCATTGATTCTTCTAACAATATGTGTGATAGGAATAGGATCTTCTGAATATGCAAAGTCGTTTAATTTTTCGTCCGATATACTAAAAGGCTCTCGTTTATTTTTTGCTTTTTTCACAAAACCACCATTTTCTATTACCTGCCTTAAAATATCAGATACGTAAAAAAAGCATCTTGATAGTCTAACGTTATTAACGATATCGTCTTCCTCTAACAGTTGATCATTGATTGGATTGATCCCATTTGCAAGTTTATCTATATATGTTTTCGCCCTACATAAAATTTCAAATTCTTCCATATAAATTCTCCTTATAATTGGAATTAAGTTCTTGCTTTTACTACTTTTTAAGAAAATTTGGTTCGCTTTAAAACACTTTTCTCATAAAGATTCTCTTTTTTCGCATTTATAGCCGTAATCTGCTATGGAATTACAACGGAATCGTAACCCTAAACCGTCCAATGCAACGTAGATTCCCCCGTCGATCATTTTTGCAACAAATAGCGTGCACTCCCCTGTTTGCGGAAAAAGAATTTCCGACTGTATATTCGTGCAGCCATCAAACACCAAATGTCCATGTTTATTACCAAAAGCACGGTCTTTTACTTGAAACCACAATACAATTTGCACATCTTGTTCTTCAGTCTGTTGCAATTCCTGCACTTGAATCCGTAAAACTTCCGGTGAATATTCCATGAAATATTCCCGCCAGCCTTGTATAATTCCCGCATAATCATTGTCTTTTCGTTTCGGTAGTTTGGAACGCTTGCCAAATGCGATAAGCATATTTCCATCCACGTCAGTCTCTATCGAAGGACAATTCGAATATTCTATCAGTTCGTTGGATACGCAATCCGTCAACGGATCATAGGGAACGTATACAAGCACTTTCTTACCATTCTCATCATGCAACGAAAAAGAAACCATATCCGCGCATCGCTCGCAGATCTCCAAACGCTTTTGCAAACGAGTTATTTCATCTAAATCATGGTCTTTTGTTTTATCCTGTAAGCAGCTTGATTCTAAAACGTCTTTCGCCCGAGCGGAAATGTAAATAAATCCGTCTTCCGCAACATATTCCCTTGCCCCATGTTTCATCGGCGTCAACTCACAGAAAATATCCAAAATATCCGTTACGTCAATTCGAAAATCGTCGCAATTTTCCAGCGTAATCGAAAGGTATTTATAGCTTTGTAAAACTTCGCGATTGATTTGCATTTTTTCGATATTCATTGATAATCTCCTTATTAGTCGTGGTTTATGATGGTCCATTTCTCCTACGCTTACTATCGATTTTTATAAGCGCAACTATGTCCAATAATGCAAAATGCACCCGAAACAGGATTGCTTGGGGCGCATTCTTTTTGATAAGCTTTAATAATATTTTGCCATAATCAGCGGTGTAATCGATTCCGTCAAACCGAGCTCGTGAATCAACGTCAACACCGTATAACGATCTCGCACGGTATATGCCTTTGCGAGCATTTCCCGCATCGTTTCTTCTCTCACCCCGATTTCCGAAAACCGTACGGGACAGCCCATTTGCACAAGCATCGCCCGAACTTCTTCCACGCTCGGCAATTCGGCAACAAATTCGTAGACTTTTTCCGCCCCTTCAAAGACCACTTGATTGTCTTTCAAGTAATTGTACAACTCGATAGAAACCAAAGTCCCGATCGCCACTTTTAATCCGTGCATCGGAATCTTTTCACCGCGGCGCACAAAATCCATTTCCAAGAAATGCGATTGATGGTGCTCGCTGCCGCTTGCCGGGCGGGAATTTCCGCAAATCGCCATAGACGTACCCGCTACGATCAACGCGCGCATCAATTTCGCAATCGCTTCGCTTTCATACTTCGTCAAACCTTCAAACGCTTCTACAACCGCCGTACGGGCTTGTTCCATCATCGCAAACGCTTCTTGATGAATACTTTCTCCCTTGACCGCATTCGCCAACTTCCAATCCATCAAACAGGTATATTTCCCGATAATGTCTCCGAACCCCGCAGCCGTCATAATCTTCGGCGCGTTACGGACAATCTCCAAATCGATCAAAATGTCTTCGGGCGTATGTACTTCGTCGGTAACTTTTACTCCCCCACGCATCAACGCCGCGCCCTTCGAGCAATACCCGTCCATACTCGCCGCCGTAGCCAAAACTCCGCAGGCAATCCCCAACCGAGTGGAAACCGACTTCGCCATGTCGTTGAGCGTTCCGCTCCCCACTGCGAGCACGTAATCCGTGCCCTGCGCCGTTTGATAGGCATATTCGCACTTATCTTCCGACGGAACAAGTTCTTCGTCGGGATAATACACAGCGACCGTTGCCGCGCCGTTTTCTTGCAGTTCGCGCATGAACTCCAGCGCATAAGGTTTCGTATTCACGTCATACATCACCGCAACGCGTTTGTTCGTCATTTTTTGCAAAAAGCACTTAAATCCGCTCTCGTGGCGGTATTCTACGTTCATATTCATCGCTTTGTTTTATTCCTTGTCTTATTTTATTTAAAATAAATACGCTCCTATTTTCTTTTTCATTATAAAAGAATTCTATCATTTTGTCAAGTAATTCTTAAAGGAGCAAAAAATATTTATCAAGAACCCTACCCTTAACCGCGTTTTATTCAAAAGCTTTACAACAATTCCTTAAAATCGTAAATAAATTTATCTACGAGCGCTTTTATCTCGTCCAAATACGGCTCGGAATAAGGATCGTAAACGCCGTAAACAATCATACCCGCTTCTTTCGCCGTTTTATCGGCGTTATAATTGTCGTCTAAAAAGATAACGTCTTTTACGGGTACGCCCATCTGCTCCGCTGCACGCTTATAGATTTCGGGATCGGCTTTCGTCGTGTTGAAATCGTTGCACGACCACACGTGATCAAACCATTCCATAATCCCCAAACGCTTTAAACAAGGATCGAGCTGCGTATGCGGGCTCGCCGTCAGGACGTTTAAACTGTGCCCCTGTTCCTTTAAAATCCGCAACGTTTCCACAACGTTCTTCTTTGCGGGAACGGAGTTCGTATACGCGTTGACGGAATAGTCTTGAAAGCGACGAATAATCTCGTCTTCGGACAAGGGTACGCCCAAGCTTTGAAAATACCGCGCCGTACCCGGATACCCGAGCGGCGTTACGATTTTCACGATATCATCGCTATAAGGAATTTGGAATTCGTCCAACACGTTCAACAAGCCTTTAAAATAGGTAGGCATGGAATCCACCAGCGTTCCGTCAAAGTCGAAAAGATAAGTTTTTTTCATAGCATTTTGGGCATTCAACGAATACCTGCCCCACTCCTTTTTATAAATATCCGTATTTTTTGCGTTGCGTAATTAAAAAGATTCCCGTAAACAATAGCGTAATTGCTTCCGCGACGATCACCGCCGACCAAATTCCGTTTTCGCCGAAAAATATGGGCAAGAGCAATACCGCGCCGATTTGAAAAACGAACATACGGCTGAAAGAAATCACAAGCGAAACCGTACCGTTGGAGAGCGACGTGAAAAACGCCGAAGCAAAAATGTTAAACCCGCAAAGCAGAAAGCTTATCGCGGTGAACTGCATGCCCTTTACGGCAATCGGTAATACGATATCGTTTTTTCCGACGAAAATCGAACAAAACGGCTTTGCAAAGACGGCGGAAATTCCCGCCATGACAATCCCACAAATTCCCGTAAGTACAAGGCTCTTTTTCAAAACGTTTTTGAGCTTTTCTTTATCCTGCGCGCCGTAATCATACCCGACGATCGGTGAACTACCCATTGCGTAGCCCAAAAAGACGCTGATAAAAATGAACCCGATGTATTGTACTACGCCGTACGCAGTAACGCCGTCGATACCGATATATTTCATCAGTTGCGTGTTATAAACGATTGCTACAACGGAAATGGAAATATTTGTAAAGAACTCCGACATACCGTTATAGCAAACTTTGACAAGCACCTTACCGTCAAATCGGGTTTTCCCGAGCCGCAACAAGCTGCCGTTCTTTCGCCCGAAATAGATTAGCGGCACAACTCCGCCAATGACTTGGTTGAGCGCGGTTGCGATCGCAGCGCCCGCGAGCCCCCAATCAAAACCGACAATGAATAACGCGTCGAACACAATGTTCCCCGTCCCCGCCGCAACGGTTACGAGTAAGCCGAGCCGCGCCTTTTCCGCCGTTACGAAAAAACCTTGGAATACGTTTTGCAGCATGAACGTCGGTAAAGCCGCAAGCAAAATTCGGGAATATAAAACGCAATGGTCGATAAGTTCCGCTTTCTGTTCAGGCGACAGATCTTTCTCCGCCCGCGCAAAGAGTTCTGCTACGGGACGGGCGAGCAAAATTCCCACCAAACCCAAAACGATCCCGATCCCGAGCGAGAGATAAATGAGCATGGAAAAAATACGGTTGGCTTTCTCCGTGTCCTTTTCGCCCAACGCCTTGGAAACGACGGCATTCCCGCCTGTACCGAGCATAAACCCAACCGCGCCCAAAATCATAATCAGGGGAAAAATCAAATTCAAGCCTGCGAATTGCAGCTCGCCCACGAAATTGGAAACGAAGAATCCGTCCACGATCCCGTAGAGCGAAGCAAATACCAAAGATATGACTGACGGCGCTACAAAGCGCAGTAGTTTTTTATAGGTGAAATTTTCCGATAAATGTATTCGAGCCATAGTACAACCAAAAAGCAAAATTCCATAAAAACAGCCCGATTGTCTAAAAGCAATCGGGCTGTTGTCTTTCTTCAAGCGTTATGCGTCCAACGACAACAAATCCTTATATCTCGATTCGTAGCGCGTTACGCAATCGTCGTTATCGTACTGATTGAGTACGCTGCTTTGCGTTTCGTTCGCGTGGTTGTTGGACAACGACGTCTTCAACGATTCGTAGAACATGTTCGAGAACGTACCTTCCACGTCCTTTTCAGCCGCTACGTAGCCGCCGTACACGTCGCCCGTCTTATACGCAAACGTCGTATAAACGATATGCCAACCGTAATCCGTCGCGCAAACTACGTACGAGCCTACGCCTTTCTTTACAGCGTATTGCGCCGCGTATTCAAATTCCGGTACGAAATCCGTTCCGTAAGGAGATACCGCATAGCCCATATACGTATTCAAGCAACCCGTATCCGTGCTGTATGCGAACATCAATTCGTTGACCGCAGAAAGCGCTTTGTACGATTCGCTGTTGGGATTGAAGTAATCGGAAGCTTTGGGCGTATTCGTGAAATTGACTTGCCCTTCGTAGTACATAAACTTGCTGTAATCGACCTTACCGTCTACCGAGAACTTCGTCGTCAACTTGTACGCGTCTTTTACCGCACCCGTCGCAACCGTACCTTTCTTCGCTTCTTCTACCCCAAGCGCTTTTTCGATATGGTTCTCAAATTCGTTGATGAAGCCCGTTTCCGAATCCCCAATCTTCAATTCATTCGCCTTGAATTCGTACTTGTCTTCCGCTTCGTTTAACGTAACCGTGCCGTTATAGGCATACGAACCCGCGTATTGCGTCAAGCTTTCGTATTTCTTGGAGTTCGTCAAATTCCCTTCGAAGAAATAGTATTTCCCGTCTTTTTCGTACGAATAGTTCGCATGATCATGCGTGGAAATCCAACTATCACGAAGATCTTTCCCAACCACGTTGTTCAAAATCGAACGACGAGCTGCAAACACCGCGTCTTCCGAAAGCCCACGGTTTTTCGCTTCGTTGTATTGCACCGTTTGGCTGGACGAGAACGGCAACAAGATGTTGTAAACGAACCCGAACCCTTCCTGTCCGTATAATACGAACGAATCGTCGGACAATCCGTCAAGCGCCGTATCGAACGCCGTCGGATTGGTCGCATTAGCGATTTTTTGTTGATTGTATTTCGTCTTGTATTTTTCTTCTACGTACGTGTCGGTAAGAAGCGCAGTCGCTTCGTCCATCAAGTCTTCAAAATACTTATTGATGAGCGCTTGCCCGAGCAAGGACGATAATTCTACGTAATAATATTCAAGCGTTTTTACGTCCGCCGTATTTTCCACGCCGTCGCCCTTGGTCTTGATCAAGTTATAGCTTTGCAAATTCGCAAGGAACGCATTGTACGCCTTTTGTCTGGTCGTGGACGTAGAACCGTCTACACGTTCGTATTCCCCGCAGGAATCGGGCGTGTTACGACCCGTATAAATATCGTAATCCAACGTATAGTAATCGGATTTTTGCGTATCTGCATTCGTCGGCATCGTACGCGTTTCCCCGTGATCGTGATTGTCTTCTTCCGCTTGGATATAGGACGTTTCCAAGGAATCCGACGAATCGTTGAACGATTTCTTCAACGTATACACCGCTACGTCGTAGTCTTCAAGCGGATCATAGTCGCCGTCCACTTCCGTCTTACCGCCGTCGGTCAGGAAATACTTCATCGCGAGCACTTCGGGATATTGTTGTAATTTTTCCTTTTCTTTGCCCGTCGTCGCTTCCGTTTGCGCCGTAATATACGCTTGGCAACCGTCCGCCGTTACGTCGGCGTTATTCTTCAAGTAATACGCGATCGCGTATTGCAACATGATTTCACGGTTCACAAGCCCGTCCAACAACATATTGAACGTATCTTCATAGGTATAGCCGTAATTCTCTACGTACGTGTACCCCGTACCCAAGAAATACGCAATCAAATCCCGCTTATAAATATCCGTCGTGAATCCGCCCACTTCGAGTACTTTCGCTACGTCGTCCGCAACCGAGCCGTAAACTTCGTCATTGTTTTTCATGCTCTCGGTAATGTTTACGGAAGCGACAACTTGTTTTAAATTCTTCTCGCCGTCCGTGAGAAGGAAATCACAACCCGTTGCGCCAACCGTGAGCGTCGCGCCCAAAAGGAGCGCCGCCGTCTTTTTTAAAGTGTTTCTTTTACTCATAAAATCTCTCCGATTTTTTATCCTGCATTTTCGGGCAAAAACGAACAATTTCCTTTCTACCCTTTTATCGTCAACTAATATTATACCGCATTTTTTTACAAAGTGCAAACGTTTTCACCGACAATCTATACGAAAGTTAACGCAAATTTCAAAAATTTTGTCATTTCCGCCATCAATTCCGTAGCTTCCCGACGTCCGTAAAACTCGATTACGGGCGCTTCCGCCATATTCAGCCGCACTCTGCCTTGGTATTTATCCATCGCCGCCAAGACCCGCTGATCGCCCAACGCTTCCAAGCTCGGGAACTCCAAACTCCCCACGCCTTTGACTACGCCGATCTTTTTGACCCCGAATTTTTGCGCGTAGCTTTTGAGCACCGCGATCACGAGCAAGTTCTCCACCGCTCGCGGGAGCTCTCCGTACATATCCTGCAAGGACGCGTATACGCGCTTGTAATCGGCGACCGAACCGATCTCCGCGATCTGTTTGTAGCAATCAAGCCGCCCCGCCGACGATTCCACGTACTTTTCGGGAATGTACGCGTTCGCGCGGATATCTAGTTCCGCAACCGTTTGGCTTTCGCCCGTCAATTCTTCCTTTAAGAGCTTGGAATACAGCTCGTAGCCGACCCTGTCCATGTGCCCGTGTTGCTCCGCGCCCAAAACGTTCCCCGCGCCGCGAATTTCCAAATCCCGCATGGCGAGTTTATACCCCGAGCCGAGCTCGGTAAATTCCATAATCGCTTTCAACCGCAAAGCCGCGTTTTCCGTCATGACCTTTTCCGCTTTATACGTGAAATACGCGTGCGCGAGCCTAGTACTTCTGCCCACCCTGCCTTTGAGCTGATAGAGTTGGGAAATCCCCAACCGATCGCTATCGATGACAATTAGCGTGTTCGCGTTCGGCAAATCGATTCCGTTTTCAATGATCGTCGTCGTTACGAGAATATCCGACTTCCCGCCGTAAAAATCCAACACGGCGTTTTCCAGCGCGGTTTTTTCCATTCTCCCGTGCGCAACGGACAACGTCGCTTCGGGCAAGATCTGTTTTATCCTTGCCGCGAACGTGAAAATACTCTCCACTTTGTTATACAGAATGAACACCTGCCCGCCGCGAGAAAGCTCCCGTATGCAGGCGTCGCGAATGAGCGTTTCCGTTTCTTCCACGACGTACGTTTGCACGGGTAACCGCTCGTGCGGGGGCGTTTGAATCGTCGAAATATCCCGTATCCCCGACAGCGACATGTGCAGCGTACGCGGAATCGGCGTCGCCGTCATCGTCAAGCAATCGATGTCCTTACGCAAGTGTTTGATACGCTCCTTATGCTCCACTCCAAACCGCTGTTCTTCGTCGAGCACAAGCAAGCCCAAATTCTTGAATTTTACGTCCGCGGAGAGCAAACGGTGCGTACCGATCACGAGATCGATGCTCCCGTCCGCGAGTCCTTTCAAAATCGCCGCCTGTTCCTTGGGCGTGTTGAAGCGGTTGAGTCCCGCAACTTTCAATCCAAATTCGGAAAAGCGTTTGATCGCCGTATTCAAATGCTGACTGCAAAGCACGGTACTCGGACACATCAACGCCGCTTGTTTTCCTGCGAGCGCGCACAAATATACCGCGTGGAACGCAACTTCCGTTTTCCCGAACCCAACGTCCCCGCAAAGCAACCGATCCATTACCTTTTCCGAGCACATATCCGCTTTAATTTCCTGTACGGAACTCGCTTGATCGGGGGTCAGTTCGTATTCGAACGCGTCTTCGAATTCCCGCATGAACACTTCGTTTTCAGGAAACGCGTAGCCGCGGTTTTCCGCGCGTTCTGCGTACAGTTTTTTCAAATCGAACGCGAGCCGTTTCAACGACGCCTTAACGCGAGCTTTCACCCGTTCGAAATCCGCGCCGCCGATCTTACTCAACGACGGATTCGCGTCCCCGACGTATTTGGACAGCACGTCCATGGACTCGGCGGGCACGTACAGCATATCCCCGTCTTTATAGGAAACGGCGATGTATTCTTTCGTACCGTCCGTCGTTTCAATTTTTTTCATGCCGACGGCTTTCCCGATCCCGTGCGTTTCGTGCACGACG
>JAFVRU010000052.1 GCA_017504065.1 Clostridia bacterium | reverse complement strand
TCGACCCCCTGCCCTTCTTTGATATACGTAAGCGTATTTTGAATATCCGTGAGCGTCGTCAACGCCAAAAAGTCCATTTTCAGCATGCCGACGGCTTCGACTTCTTTCATATCGAACTGCGTAACGATGTCTTCGCCGTTTCTTGCGAGCGGTACGTTGTCCGAAAGCACTTTATTGCAAATGACGACCCCTGCCGCGTGCTCGGAAATATTCTTGGGCATGCCTTCGAGCTTTAAGCCCATATCGATCACGCGGTGCAATTCTTCGTTCGATTCGTACACTTCGATAAACTCGGAGTTGCGTTTTTGTTTTTGCTCCGCAAGCTTCTTTTGCAGCTCCCCGCGTTTTTCTTCGTTCAGCTCGGGATCGGCGAGTTGTTTTTCGAGCTTGGGAATTTTCAGCCCCAAAAGCTCCCCAATCGTCGATTTCCCGTCCATGAGTTTCGCGACTTTGTCCGTTTCCGAATAGGGCACGCCCATAACACGCCCCACGTCTTTGATGACGGCGCGGGAAGCCAGCGTACCGAACGTAACGATTTGCGCAACGTTCTCGGGGTGGTATTTTTCACGGACGTATTCGATCGTTTCGTATCTGCGTTTGGTACAAAAATCGACGTCGAAGTCGGGCATGGATACACGGTCGGGATTCAAAAACCGCTCGAAAATCAAATCGTAACGCAGGGGATCGACGTCGGTGATTCCGATCGAGTACGCAACGATACTCCCTACCCCTGAACCGCGCCCAGGACCTACGGGAATCCCGTTCATTCGCGACCAGTTGATATAGTCCCACACGATCAGGAAATAGTCGGCAAAGCCCATCTTGATAATGATACCGAGCTCGTATTCCGCGCGCTGTTTGATCTCGTCGGTAATTTCCGCGTAGCGCTTGGGCAATCCTTCCCACGTCAAGCGGGTAAGGTAATCGGGCGACGTAGACCCGTCGTCGGGTTTATACAAAGGAATGAGCGACGTATCCCGAATCGGATCGCCTTTCGGAGTTAAATCGAACGCAGGTTCTTCCACCTTGTCCGCGATCACGCGCGTGTTGGTGATGGCTTCGGGTACGTAATGGAACAGCTCCGCCATTTCATCGCCCGATTTCATGTAAAATTCGTCCGTTTCGAACTTCATGCGCTTGGGATCGGCAAGCGTCTTTTTCGTTTGAATACAAAGCAAAACGTCGTGCGCTTCGCTATCCGATTTTTCGATATAATGCACGTCGTTTGTCGCAACGAGCCCGATATCAAGCTCCCGCGCGATCTTGATCAAGTCGGGAATGACTTGCTTTTCTTCCGCGATACCGTGATCTTGTAACTCGATATAAAAATCGTCGCCGAACACGGATTTCATATCCGCGGCAAACGCTTTCGCTGCTTCGTAATCGCCGTTCATCAAAAGCTGCGGCATTCTACCCGCCAAGCACGCGGAAAGGCAAATCACCCCTTCGTGATGCTTCTTGATCAAATCGTAACTGATCCGCGGTTTGCCGTAAAATCCGTCGATATAAGAAAGCGAATCGAGCTTGACGATATTTCTATACCCCGTCTTGTTTTTGGCGAGCAAAACGATATGCTCCGTCTTTGTTCCGACGCGCTTGTCCAAGTGGTCGTCCGTCGCGTACAACTCGCAACCGATGATGTATTTAATCCCTTTCTTTACACATTCTTCCGCAAAATACAGCGAAGCGTACATGTTCCCGTGGTCGGTAACCGCGCAAGCGTCAATGCCGTTCTTGGCAAGATAGTCCACCAAGTCGTCCACTTTCGCCGCGCCGTCCAAAAGGCTGTATTCCGTATGCAAATGTAAGTGTACAAAATCCGTCATAATATCCCGTCTCTATTTCGTCTTTGGTTTTTCCGTTTGTTGTGAGAGTTCAATCAGCCGCCGAAGCCTGTGATTCAAACAACTCTTACTGATCTTAAAATATTCCGCGAGCTCTTTGAGCGTCATTGCAGGCTTTTCCAAACGCGTTTTCGCGAGCGCTTGGAGTTCGGGCGCGAGCGTTTCCAACACGCCGCTTACTTGGAGTTTCTCAATCGCCACGACTTGTTTGACCGCCGCGATCGCCGTTTTGTCCGCGTTCCCCGCCATGCAGTTTTGCGCGCGGTTGCTGTTGTTCGCTTCGTCCCGTTTTTCCACGAGCTCGGAGAATTTTCGAAGCGAATTATGCGCGCCGATCACCGAAAGGAAATCGGAAATGCCTTCCTTGTTTTTGATATACGCCACGTGCGTATCCTTGCGCTGCGTGAGTTTTGCAAACAGCGAAAACTCGTCGAGTAGCGCGCAAAAATCTTTCGCCGTCTTTTTATCCGAAAACACGATCTCTAAATGATAGCCCGTTTTCCCGCTTTCCGTCGGGATCGTGCAGCTCCCGCCGCCCAAAAACGCGCCTTGGATATACCCGATTTTTTGCTCGTCCGAGCGTAAAAGCGCGGAATCGATCCCGCTTGTCGGCTCGCCGTTTTTCAATAATCCGAGCGCTTGCAAGACCTGCTCTGATTGCGCCGCGGGGCATTGTAGAAGCAGCTTGTCCCGACCGCTCATGCGGTCCATGGTCGCGTGGGTTACGGCAAGCTCCGTATGGAAAATTTCGGAGAATGCGGACGTAAAAAACTCCGCTACGTTTTCCGTTTCGCTAACGATAAAAAACGTGTACGCGCCGTCCCGCATACCGATTGCGCCGCTCGTGCGTAAAAACGCCGATAAACCCGCCGTATTTTTTGCCGATTTCTTGCGGCGGTTGCGGGTGATGATTTCTTTTTTGACGTCGGAAGTAAAATTCATAGCCGTTACATACTCTTTTTAAATTCCGCGAAACGGAAGCTCGGCAACCGTCCGTCAACGTTGTCGATCCGCTCGATCGGGAATCCGACGCGGGCGAGTTGTTCTTCCACGAGTTGGATCTCCCCGACCCGACTTGCAGAGTGCGCGTCCGAATTGATAAGAAAGCGCGCTTCCGTCTTTTGTACGATCTCGCAAAGCTCGTCGTCCGTCAAATGCGTTTTTTTGGAATTGAGCTCGATATAC
>JAFVRU010000051.1 GCA_017504065.1 Clostridia bacterium | reverse complement strand
GCAATACGGCTTGTTTTTATGTGTTTACGCGCCCATCGGCTTGTGGTTTCAAGTCTACGCGCACCAACGTTTCTCGCAGCCGTTCGGGTACGTGTTCGATAACTTAACGGACGCGCTGTATACAGGGGAGAAAAGCTTCTTCGAACGCTTTGTGTTTCCGTTGGATTTGTCGGAGTTCTTCGGTTCGATATTCTGCCGCCCGTTCGACAATTATTACGTATTCCATTACGTTTTACGGTCTTCTATTTTTGGGGAATTCCATTATTGGCGGGGTTACGGTTTTGCGCTCGCAAGCGTGGTATTTGCGTACATGGTAGTAGTCTTGCTGCTGATTGCCTTGGCGTATTTTGCCGTGCGGGTACTCCGCCGTCGCAAACAAGGCGGGGCGCTTTGGTCGGATGCGAGCTCGATCAAGTTTGCCGATTTTTTGTTCGTGTTCCTGCTGTTGCAATCGCAAGCGCTTTCTCAAATGTATTTCAATTTGGCAATGCCCTACGGTTGCACGATGGATTTCCGATACGTTTTACCGAGTATTCTCGCAATCGGATTGCTGATCGGCTACACGCAAAAGGCGTTGGATGGAGCGGATACGCGCGGAGCTCGGGTTATGAGCCGATTGTTGACGATCGCCACCGTTGGATTTTTATGCTGTTCGTCGCTGTTCTACAGCGTTTGTATTTAAAGAAGTTTAAGGAAAAAGCTTATGGAAAACAATCAACCCGTCGTAGCAAGCGACGTACACACAAAACAAACGAAAAAACAGCTCTTTTGGGAGATTTTCCGCTTCCTGCTCGTCGGCGGTACGGCGACGGTCGCGGACTATCTTGTGTTTTGGCTGTTCGACGGCTGGATTTTGCCGCTTTTGCCGTTCTCGGGCAAAGCTTGGGATATCGTCGCGCTCGTCATCGCAACGGCGATCGGGTTCGGCGTCGGCTTACTCGTGAATTGGGTGTTGTCCGTGCGATTCGTGTTCCGCGATGTCCGAAATAAGGAAGAAGCCGCGTCGAAAAAATCTTTTTTCCTGTTCACCGTCATCGGCTTGATCGGGCTCGCGATTACCGAACTCGGCGTCGTGTTGCTCGTTGAATTACTCCCCGATATCACGTTGTTCGGCTCTACGGAGTTCTTCCGAACCGCTTGGACGAAATGGTTCGCGAAAATGATCATGACTTGCGTCGTGCTCGTGTTTAACTATACGGGCAGAAAACTCTTAATCTTTAAATCCTGACCTTTTGGGAAGTTTTGGAAAGCCGAAACTTCCCGTTTTTATACACTCTGCACAAAAATGAGATTAAATACTAATAAAGTTGCAAAAACTGCAAAAAGATGATTGCAAAAGCTTGACAAAAGGCAGGGGGTTTGCTATAATAATCTATGGAATAAAGGAAAGGTGGCAAAGGGCGCGGGAGAAGTCATGACGGGACGTATTCATTCATTTGAATCCTTTGGTACGGTAGACGGGCCGGGGATTCGGTTCGTAGTATTTCTGCAAGGCTGTCCGCTTCGCTGTCAATACTGCCACAACCCCGATACTTGGGGGCACGGCGGGGAAGAACATACGGCGGAAGACGTTGCGGCGCGCGCGCTCCGCTATCGGAATTATTTCGGCGACAAGGGCGGGGTTACCGTTACAGGCGGCGAACCGCTGTTGCAAACCGAGTTCGTGATCGAGCTGTTTACGATCCTGAAATCGAAAGGAATCCATACTTGCGTGGATACTTCGGGGATCACGTTCCGCGCGGACGATCCCGAGAGCGTGAAAAAACACGAAGCGTTGCTGGAAGTAACCGACCTGTTTTTGTTGGATATCAAGCACATTGACGAAGAAGCTTGTAAAAAGCTGACGGGGCATAGCAATCGGAATACGTTGGTGTTTGCGGAGTTTTTAAGCGAACGGGGCAAGAAGATGTGGATACGGCAAGTGCTCGTGCCGGGGCTCACCGATTCGGAAGCGAGTTTGCGGCGAACGCGGGTGTTTTTGGACAAGCTGAACACGGTGGAAAAGGTGGAAGTGTTGCCCTATCATACCTTGGGAGTCGTGAAATACGAAAAACTGGGTATGGAATATCCCTTAAAGGGTGTGGAAGCGCCTACCAAGGAAAGCGTGCAGGAAGCAAAACGGATCTTGCGCGGCGAAGAAGGAGACGTATGAACGTAAAGGACTATAAAACGCAATTACAAGGGCTGTGCTGCGTGGAGATCAGCGGGGAATCCTGCGCGAATTGCTTGACGCTGATGCCGATTTTAAAGGAGCTTTGCGCTGCCAGACCGGAGCTTCGACTCGTGCACGTAGAAGCGGATTATTCCACGACGGAGCTCATGGAAGCATGGGACGTTGTGAAAGTGCCCACCATTTTGCTTACGGACGACGGCGAAATTTTCGCTCGGTGTTCGGGATTCCAACCCGAAGAAATTTTGGAGATTTGGTTGGACGCGAAACTCGAAGAACATAAGGCTAGCAAACAATAAATACGGAAATAACGTCCGAAAGGGCGCGAATTCAATAGAAGAAAAAATTATTTTATAGGAGTTGTACTATGATGCAATACAAAGGTTGGGAAGGATTTGTTCCCGGTAAATGGTGTAACGACGAAGTAGACGTAAGAGATTTCATTCAACGCAACTACACGCCGTATGAAGGCGACGCGGCTTTCCTTGCTCCCGCAACGGAAGCTACGAAAAAACTTTGGGAAATCGTATGCGATTTGTCCAAGAAAGAACGTGAAGCGGGCGGGGTATTGAACGCGGATACGAAGATCATTTCCACGCTTACGTCCCACGGCGCTGGGTATTTGGATAAGGATTTGGAAAAGATCGTCGGTTTGCAAACGGACGAACCGTTCAAGCGTTCCTTGCAACCCTTCGGCGGTATCCGTATCTCCGAAAGCGCTTTGCAAATCTACGGTTACGAATTGGACGATTCCGTTAGAGAAATTTTCTCGAAATATCGCAAAACGCACAACGAAGGCGTGTTCGACGCATATACTCCGGAAATGAGAGCGGCGCGTTCGGCGCACATCTTGACGGGGCTTCCCGACGGTTACGGTCGTGGTAGAATCGTAGGCGACTATCGTCGTGTAGCGTTGTACGGCGTAGACTATTTGATCAGAAAGAAAGAAGAAGACAAACTCGCGATGAGCGGGGATATGACTCCCGATAAAGTACGCGATCGCGAAGAAGTTTCCGAACAAATCAAGGCTTTGAAAGCTTTGAAAGAAATGGCTGCAAGCTACGGCTGCGATATTTCCCAGCCCGCAACGACGGCGCAAGAAGCGATCCAAGCGTTGTACTTTGGGTATCTCGGCGCGGTTAAAGACCAAAACGGCGCGGCAATGTCCATCGGTAGAAACAGCACGTTCTTGGATATCTATATCGAACGTGACCTTGCGAAAGGCTTGATCACCGAATCGCAAGCGCAAGAATTCATCGATCACTTCATCATGAAGCTCCGTATCGTGAAATTCATGAGAACGAAAGAATACAACGAATTGTTCTCGGGCGACCCGACGTGGGTAACGGAAGTTATCGGCGGTATGGGCGTAGACGGTAGATCGCTCGTTACCAAGAGCTCGTTCCGTATCCTGCATACGCTCGACAACCTTGGTCCTGCTCCCGAACCCAACCTTACGGTGCTTTGGTCTAAGAGATTGCCGTTGGCGTTCAAGAGATACTGCGCGGAAATTTCCATTCGTACGTCGTCGATCCAATACGAAAGCGACGACTTGATGCGTCCGGAAATGGGCGACGATTACTGTATCGCTTGCTGCATAAGCTGTATGCGCGTCGGCAAAGACATGCAATTCTTCGGCGCGAGAGCGAACCTTGCGAAGTGCTTGCTTTACGCAATCAACGGCGGTAAGGACGAATTGATGAAAGACAAGAAGACGGGCAAACCCATGCAAGTTTCCCCCGAATTTATGCCCATCACGTCCAACGACGCGTTGGATTTCGAAGAAGTCAAAGCGAAATTCGACAACATGATGACGTGGCTTGCGGAATTGTACGTGAATACGCTCAACGTAATCCACTATATGCACGATAAGTACTGCTACGAATCGCTCGAAATGGCGTTGCACGACACGAAAGTACGTCGCTTCTTCGCTACGGGTATCGCAGGTCTTTCCTGCGCGGCGGACTCCTTGTCGGCAATCAAGTACGCGAAAGTATACCCGATCCGTAACGAAGACGGCATCGTAGTAGACTTCCGTATCGAAGGGGAATTCCCCAAATACGGCAACAACGACGACAGAGCGGACGAATTGGCGGTTTGGTTGTTGAAGACCTTCATGAAGAAGGTTAAGAGCCACTACACCTATCGTGAAAGCGTTCCCACGACGTCGATCTTGACGATCACGTCCAACGTCGTATACGGTAAGAAGACGGGTAACACGCCCGACGGTAGACGTGGCGGTACGCCGCTTGCTCCCGGTGCGAACCCGATGCACGGCAGAGACTCCAACGGCGCGTTGGCTTCGTTGGAATCGGTTGCAAAATTGCCGTATGAATACTCGAGAGACGGTATTTCGAATACTTTCTCGATCACCCCGAACTCGCTTGGTAAAGAAGACTAAGCTTGGTAAAAACGGAATATTCGGCGACGGGCGGCACGTTTGTCCGTCGCGCGGAATAAATATAAATAAAAGGAGATAATATTATGTCGAATAGAGTTGATAATTTGGTAAGTATGTTGGACGGCTACGTCGGGGACGGCGGGCATCATCTCAACGTAAACGTATTCAATCGCGAAACGTTGTTAGACGCGCAAGCGCACCCTGAAAAATATCCCCAACTCACGATTCGCGTTTCCGGTTATGCGGTGAACTTCATTAAGCTGACGAAGGAACAGCAAGATGACGTTATTTCCAGAACCATTCACGAATCTATGTAACGGAGATTGAACAACACGAAAGCCGCTGCCGCAAACGACAGCGGTTTTTTGTGAAAACGGCTGCGTAAAATCTAATTCTACGCGTTACAGGCAATATAATATAGCCAAATTAAATAGCAGGAGTCAGCATGGCAAAAAGAAAAATGACGAAAAAACAACAACGGCAAGTGGAACGGGCGGTGAAAAAAGCCCCCGTCTTTTTCGCAATCGTATTCTTATTGATCGTTGCGATCGTTGTTTGCTACGTGTTACATAAAAAGAAAATCATTCATATCCCGTTTTTGGACGATTCCAGCTCGTCTAGCTCGATGACCGAAGTGGACGGACAGGGCGGCGCGTTTACGCAAGACGACCTTGCGCTCATCAAAGGCGGCAGCGTGAGTATCCATTTCTTGGAACTCGGCAACAAGTACACAGGCGATTGTACGCTGATCAAGACGGGGGATACGGAAATTCTCATTGACGCGGGCTCGCGCGCGAACTCCGCCGAAACGATTATTTCGTACGTGAATACGTTCTGCACGGACGGGAAACTCGAATACGTCATCGCTACGCACGCCGATCAGGACCATATCGCGGCGTTCCCCGGGGTTTTCGAAGCGTTCGAGTGTGGAACGATCATCGATTTCCCGAAAACGGGCAAGGATACGTCGGTGTATCACAAATACGTAGCGGCGCGGACTGCGGAAGTTACGGCGGGCGCGGTGCATTATACGGCGCTCGAATGCTGGAATAACGCAAACGGCGCGCAAAGAAGCTATACGCTCGGCGACGGAATCACGATGAACTTCCTGTACCAAAAATTCTACGAAGAAGAAACAAATGACGAAAACGATTACTCCGTTTGTATGCTGCTCACGGAAACGTACGTCGGCGGAGTCAACAACTACCTGTTCACGGGCGATTTGGAAGAACACGGCGAAGCGTCGTTGGTCGAGAAGAACGATTTACCGAAATGCGTGCTGTTCAAAGGCGGACATCACGGTAGTAAAACGTCGAGCACGGACGCGCTTTTGTCGGTGATTGAGCCCGATATCGTCTGCGTTTGCTGTTGCGCGGGGAGCGACGAATACAAAGCGAAGCCCGAAAATACGTTCCCGACTCAAGCGTTTGTGGATCGTGTTGCAAAATACACGAAAAACGTGTACGTAACGACGCTCGCAAACGACACCGAAACGGGCTACGAATCGATGAACGGGAATATCGTCGTATATTCGCAAAACGGCGGGATTAGCGTGCGTTGTTCGAATAACGCAACGATCCTTAAAGACACCGATTGGTTTAAACAAAACAGAGTTTGCCCCGACGCGTGGGCTGCAAACCCGTAAAAGGAGCGTTATGATCTTTTTAAGAACGGAAATGCTTTTGGGGAAAGAAAGCGTGGAAAAACTGAAAAAAGCGCGGGTCGCCGTATTCGGAATCGGCGGTGTGGGCGGTTACGTTTGCGAAGCGCTCGCCCGTAGCGGAGTAGGACAGTTGGAGCTGATTGATAAGGACGTCGTTAGCGAATCCAATCTCAATCGGCAAATCATCGCGCTGCACTCCACGATCGGAAAGTATAAAACGGAAGTCATGGCGGAGCGGATTAAGGACATTAACCCCAATGCCGTCGTGCGTACACGGAATATTTTTTACCTGCCCGAAACGGCTTCGGAATTTGATTTTTCGGGGTATGACTACGTTGTGGACGCGATCGATACGGTCTCGGGAAAAATCGAACTCATCGCGCAGGCAAAAGCGGCGAATGTGCCCGTGATCTCGTCCATGGGTGCGGGGAATAAGCTCGATCCGACGAAATTCGAAGTATCGGATTTGTCCAAAACGTCCGTTTGTCCGCTCGCAAGAGTCATGCGACGGGAACTGAAAAAACGGGGGATCGAGCACGTCAAAGTCGTGTATTCGAAAGAAGAACCTTTGAAAGCGGAAACGCAAGAACTCGGCGCGGAAAAACCGTCGCCGGGTAGCGTGGCGTTCGTGCCGTCGGTGGTCGGGTTGATCATCGCGGGCGAAGTGGTCAAGGATTTGATAAAATAACATACGGAATGATTACGTATAGAATGCAAGGAAAAACGCTGTGGAGTTTCCACAGCGTTTTTAACGGTTCTTTTTCTCTTGTTTTGTCATCTGCGCCCATTCTTTTTCTTCAATATCTTTAAAATACTGTCGCGCAGGCGAACCTTTGGTTACGTGATGACGGTAAGCGGTATAAATAGGGAACTTTTTTTCTTCCCCACAGGTGGAACACCGCATCGTTACGATGATTTTTCGCGTTTTTCCGCCGTTGGTTAATCCGTCGCCCGCCAAAGTTTCATCTACAATATCTTTTGCTCGAAATGCCGTTTTGCAAGTAGAACAATATGCGTGATTGTTGGTTATTTTATTTTTTGCCGTTTTATAAAATAAACCGATCAAGACAAGCAAAAGAAGAAAGATTACTGCAAAAATCATAATTTTCTCCTTAAATATAGCCATAGTTTTGGACTATGGCTATACTTATGCATTAATTCTTTTCTTTTACGTATACGTATTTCATATACTTTTTACCTTCCGAAATGCAAACAAGCTTCCAACCGAATTCGCCAGCTGCATTCAATTGCTTTTCTTGCTTTTTGTTATCGTTCCCAAAAAGTAAGTTGGTCTTTACAATTTCTACCTTGTATTCGTATTGCATAACGCACCTCCTTTGTGTTAGTAAAAAAAGTATATCACACCAAACGGTGTAAAGTCAAGTATTTTACACCGTTTGGTGTAAAATAATATAGAATTATGGAAAAAGAATATGTAAAAGCATTTGCGCAAAATTTAAAAATGTTGATAGGGGATATGACGATTACGGAATTTGCGAAAAAGGTGCAAATTCCGCAACAAACCATTTCGAGATATTTGCTTTGTCAAAGGGAAATTTCTTTGACCAATCTTTGTAAAATTGCAGATTATTTCGATGAAGAAATCGATTTTTTGATCGGTAGAAAAGATTGTTGATATCTTATTATAAGCATATATGCAAGCTTTATAAAATGCCTTTATAGAGCTTGATCAAGACGGATATTGTATAAAAAAAGGCGAGTAGTTTTACTCGCCTTTTTGTACTTTTTCGATATCGTAAGGGGTGCTTTGGTACACGAAATAGTTTAACCAATTCGAGAACAACAAATGCGCGTGCCCCCGCCAAGAAACCAGCGGAGCTTTGCTCGCGTCGTCGCTGGGGAAATAATTTTCGGGTACTTTGATCGGCTTGCCTTGGGCAAGATCGCGAAGATATTCGTTTTTCAACGTATCCGCGTCGTATTCGGAATGTCCCGTAATGAAGATTTGTCTGCCGTTTTTGGTCGTGATCGCGTACACGCCCGTGCGCTCCGACGAAGCCAAGATCTTTAACGCGGGCTGTTTTTCCACGTCTTCCCGCAAAACGGTCGTATGCCGAGATTGCGGCACCATGAACGTATCGTCAAACCCACGGAACAGCATGGACGCCTTGTATTCGACTTGGTGGGGGAATACTCCGAACAGCTTTTCGGGAACAGCGTGCTTCTCGATTCCGTAATGGTAATACAAGCCCGCTTGCGCGCCCCAACAAACGTGAAAAACGCTATGCACGTGGGTCTTGCTCCATTCCATAATCTCGCAAAGCTCCTGCCAATACTCCACTTCTTCAAAGGGCAAATGCTCCACAGGCGCGCCCGTGATCACCATGCCGTCGAAGTTTTGTTCTTTGACGTCGTCGAACGTCTTATAAAAGGCGAGCAAATGCTCTTCCGCCACGTGTTTGGATTGGTGTGTGGAAGTGTGAATGAGCTCCATCTCCACCTGCAACGGCGAGTTCCCGAGCAGTCGCGCAAATTGCGTTTCCGTCTCGATTTTTTTCGGCATCAGGTTGAGAATGAGTATTTTGAGCGGACGGATATCCTGCGTGATGGCGCGTTTTTCCGTCATCACGAAGATATTTTCGCTCTCCAGCGTTTTTACCGCAGGCAAATTGTCGGGGATTTTAATAGGCATACCGTATTCCTTTCTCCGTTACAGGCTCGCGAGCGCTTGCTCGATATCCGCGATCAGATCTTCGTAATGTTCCAAGCCGCAGGACAAGCGGATCAAATCCGCGGGAATGCCCGCCGCCGCGAGTTCTTGGTCGTTCATTTGACGGTGCGTCGCGTTTGCGGGGTGTAAACAGCACGACCGCGCGTCCGCAACGTGCGTTTCGATCGCAATGAGTTTCAACGCTTTCATAAACTTCTCCGCCGCCGCGCGTCCGCCTTTCACGCCGAAGCTCACGACCCCGCAAGTGCCGTTGGGCATATATTTTTGTACGAGGGGATAATATTTGTTCGACGGTAACGCAGGGGAGTTCACCCAAGCGATCTTGTCGCTATTTTCCAAGTATTCGGCAACTTTTTTCGCGTTCAAGCAATGCCGTTCCATACGCACGTGCAAGCTCTCCAAGCCCAAATTCAGATAGAACGCGTTTTGCGGGGATTGCGTACAGCCGAAGTCGCGCATGAGTTGCGCGGTAGCCTTGGTGATATACGCGCCCGCTTGACCGAATTTTTCGGCGTACGTGATGCCGTGATAGCTTTCGTCGGGGGTGCAAAGCCCGGGGAATTTCTCCGCGTGCGCCATCCAATCAAACTTACCCGAATCCACGATACAGCCGCCGACGGAAACGCCGTGTCCGTCGATGTATTTGGTAGTGGAATGGGTAACGATGTCCGCGCCGAATTCGATCGGGCGGCAGTTGACGGGGGTAGCGAACGTGTTGTCGATGATCAAGGGAACGCCGTGCGCGTGCGCCGCCTTTGCGAACCGTTCGATATCGAGTACGGTCAGCGCGGGGTTCGCGATCGTTTCTCCGAACACCGCTTTGGTATTCGGACGGAACGCAGCGTTTAACTCGTCGTCTGAACAATCGGGATCGACGAACGTGAATTCGACGCCCATACGTTTCATGGTAACGGCGAACAGGTTATACGTACCGCCGTAGAGCGCGGAAGAAGAGACGACGTGGTCGCCTGCGCTTGCAATATTGAATACGGAGAAAAAGGACGCGGCTTGTCCGGACGAGAGCAGCATTGCCGCCGAACCGCCTTCCAGCTCGCAAATTTTCGCCGCTACGGTATCGCATGTCGGGTTTTGCAAACGGGAATAGAAATACCCGCTCGCTTCCAAATCGAAAAGCTTGCCCATATCTTCGCTCGTGGCGTATTTAAACGTCGTGCTTTGGATAATGGGGATTTGTCGGGGTTCTCCGTTGCCGGGCGTGTAGCCGCCTTGTACGCATTTGGTTTCGATTTTGTAGTCTTTCATAACGCACCTACCGTAAAAATATTTTTACAAGTATAGCACAAACGTACGCTTTTCGTCAAGTATTTTACACGCTTTCCGTCTTTTGCGCGGATAAAAATATGCGGTTGGAGCAAAATATGTACTATGAAAACGAAAAAAATTTTATTGTTAATGGCTGCGGCGGCGTTCATCAATCCGCTTTCCGCATGCAAGAGAAAGGGTAACCAAGCGGTATTCGACGACGTAGTGGAGCGGGAAAACTACGCGTCCGTTTACGACGCGATCGGGAAAGACGTAACGATCGACCAAGTTACGGAAAAAGAAAACGGCAAAGCGTACGTAACGGTAAACGGCGTGGAATACGAACTCGGCATGGATTTCCTGTCTATGGCGATGGTGTATAACGTTCGCCCGACGGAACAGTTTCCGACTCCGACAGACGTCTATAACGAGTGGTGGCGACTGTTCATGCAGCGTTGGAATTCGTTAGTTCCCGAAGTGCCGCTCTACTCCAACCAATACTACGATATTTATAACGCGAAGATCGACCGTTTGCAGACGAATCCTTATTGGGACGTTTGCGACGCCATTGTCGGCGCGAAAGTCGTTTCGGGCGAAAACGCCGTGATTTTGGGCGGAAAAACGGAGCTAACGGGCGCATTCCGCGCTTCGGCGTTCGGGAAATCCGCGCCCAATGCGGCGGACTTGGATATTGAAACGCTGACGAGTGGGTATTCCACCGTCGTTACGGACATGGGTGGCTCGTTTGTATGGGCGAGCTCGGAAATTTTGCGGGAACATCGGGAGCAGGAGCACGACGACGGAACAAAGACGTTTACGGTGCGGATCGCGGACGATCTCGTTTTCTCGGACGGGACGAAAATTACGGCAAAGCATTATCTTGCGCCCTTGCTTGTCGGGAGCAGTAAAGTCATGCGCGACGCGGGCGGCGGAGAATCCGCGGGTATGACGCTCGTCGGCTACGAAGCTTTTAACGCCTATACGGGCGACGGAGCGCCCGCGCCGTTCGTTGGGGTGCGGCTCTTGGACGAATATACTTTTTCGGTTACGGTGAAACCGGAATACGCGCAGTATTATTACGCGATCCGATACGGAGCGTTCACGCCCGTTGCCTTGCCGTTGTATCTTGGGTCGTACGATATCAAGGACGACGGGCAGGGCGCGTATATCGAAAAAGGCTTTTACGACCGAACGGAAAAGGACGGTATCACGGCGTATAAGCAAGCGGACGTCATCGCGCGAAACGTACAAAACGTCAGCGCGGCGGCGTTTCCGTATTCCGGACCGTATACCGTAGAAAACTACGACGCGGCGGCGAGAGTGGTTACCTTAAAACGCAACCCGCGCTACAAAGGGGATCATCGCGGCAAGGCTTCCAT
>JAFVRU010000050.1 GCA_017504065.1 Clostridia bacterium | reverse complement strand
GGCTTCCAGCATTTCCACCGCCGTTTCGATCTGTTGACGGTACGTTTTGATCCGTTCCCGAGCGAGTTTGAGTTCCCCGTCTTTCCGTTCGTTCCCGACCGAAAGTTCCAAACGGCGATCGTTGAGCTCGGTCAAACGGATATCCGCCGAACTGATCTTACCGCGGTTTTCTTCCAAACGGCGGTTGATGAGCTCGATCTTCGTATTCAAATCGATGATTTTTTCGGAAATCACCGCGATATCTTTTTTGAACTTGCTCTTTTCGCTCTCTGCGTTTTCGTAACGGTATATGTACGCGTTGACTTCGTTGTCTTTGAGCTTGTCCGAGTATTCTTTATACTCCTTGGCTTTTTCCGCCTGTTTGCTCAACGGCCCTAAACGGCGCTCCGCTTCGTCGATACGTTGGCGGTAAATGAACAGGTTGGAGTTCGCGTCCGCGATCTTGCGTTCAATTTCGATCTTCCGTGATTTATAGACCATCAACCCCGTCGCTTCTTCGAAAATCAAACGGCGGTCTTCGGGTCGGGCGTTCATGATTTGTTCGACCTTGCCCTGTCCGATGATGGAATACCCTTCCTTGCCGAGCCCGATGCCGTGGAACAGCGCGACGATGTCTTTCAAGCGGCTGGGTTGGTTGTTGATGAGATATTTACTCTCCCCCGTGCGGTATAACCGACGGGTCATCGCCACTTCCGCCGTATCCAAATTGAAAATGCGTTTTTCGTTGTCGAATACCAGCGTTACTTCGCAAAAGGAATGGGGTTTCCGTTCCAACGTACCGCCGAAAATGACGTCCTGCATATTCGAACCGCGCAAGGATTTCGCCGATTGCTCGCCGAGCACCCAACGCACCGCGTCGGCAACGTTACTCTTTCCGCAACCGTTCGGTCCGACAATACAGGTTACCCCTTCTTCGAACCGAATCGTCGTTTTGTCGGCAAACGATTTAAAGCCGACAAGTTGTATTTCTTTTAAATCCAATGTATGCTCCTTTCCGATATTACTATCTCTTGATTATTTTCAAAATCCGCAACAATCCGTCGCGTCAGCGCGTATAATCGCGCAACTTTTCCAAAAGTTTTTGCGCGGCTTCCTGTTCCGCTTCCCGTTTAGTTTTTCCCCGCCCTTCTGCTGTTTTGTCAAACGCCGTAACTTCCGAACGGAACGCGGGCGCGTTGTCCTTGCCCGTTTTTTCCATGCGGTACACAGGTCGAGCTACGCCGTATTTTTGCACAAGTTCCTGCAAAACGCCTTTGTAGTTCTTCGTGGCTTTCCCGCCGTCCAAAATCGCGTTCCCAAGCACGAATTTTTTCGCGGGAGCATATCCCCCGTCCAAATAAATCGCTGCCGCAACCGTTTCGAATAGGCTGGAAACCGTTTTCTTCCCGACGTTGGCGCGGCTGCCTTCGATTAGCAAATACTGCGCGATATCCAAAGCTTCTACCGCCCGAAACAACGCGTCTTCGCATACGATCTTTTGCCGACTTTTCGTCATTTCGCCTTCCCCGTCGGTTTTGCGCGTATACTGCCATTCGGTTACGATGAGCTGCAATACCGAGTCGCCCAAGTACTCCATGCGCTCGTTATCTTCTCCGTCGTGCGCGTTCGCGTACGTCGAATGCCGAAACGCTTGCTCTAATATCGACTTATCCCGAAACGTATACCCGATTTTTCGTTCGATGTCTTTGTAAGGGAATTTCATGCTCATGCTTCCGTCGTTTCCGCCTGTTCGCTTTGCGTTTTTTCAAGCATATCGCGGATTTTCTCTACCATGTTCCCACGCGCCGCGTTCGCCGCTTGCGCGATACAGATCGAGAAGCCTTTGGCTTTGGAGTTCCCGTGCCCTTTCACGACCGTCTTATTCAAGCCCAAGAACATTGCGCCGCCAAGCGCTTCGTAGTCCATACCTTTCTTGATCCGTTTCAAGATCCCGCCGCACATCACCGCGCGGAGTTTGGTAAACAGATTGCGTTTGAATTCCCGTTTCATCATCGTGCTGACCGCTTTCCCGCAGCCTTCGACGGCTTTCATAGCGATATTCCCCGTGAACCCGTCTGCAACCATGACGTCGATATCTCCGTACATTAAATCGCGCGCTTCTACGTTCCCGACGTAATCGATACAGGACAATTCCTTTAACATCGCGTTCGCTTCCTGTTGCAAAGCAAGCCCTTTATGATCTTCCGTGCCGTTGTTCAACAGCCCGACTTTCGGGTTTTCAATCCCGTACGCCGCTTGCGCGTACGCCGTCGCCATCATCGCGAAATGCGTGAGATACAACGGCTTGCATTCCAAATTCGCGCCGCAATCGCAAAGGAAGGTCGCCCCGCCTTTATGGTTGGGAATGAGCGGGCAGAGCGCAGGCCGCGATACCCCTTTGATTCTACCTAAAACGAGTACGCCAGCCGTCAACACCGCGCCCGTCGAACCGGACGTTACCAAGCCGTCCGCTTTGCCTTCTTTCAAAAGCCGAAACGCTACGACAAGCGAAGAATCTTTCTTCGTCTTAACCGCTTTCGTCGGCACTTCTTCCATCGTGATTACTTCCGTCGTATGTACGATTTCCACACGGGATTCATCGTACGTGAGCGTAGCCAATTCCGCGCGGATTTGCGTTTCGTCGCCCACCAAGATCACGGACAACTGCTTGTCCTTTTGCAACGCTTCCACCGCGCCGAGAATTTGTTGTTTCGGGGCGAAATCCCCGCCCATCGCGTCAATTACGATTTTCGTCATAGCTTAACACTCCGTTCTTAATATTCGAGATTGTCCACCGTACGGGGATACGGCAATACGTCGCGAATGTTTGCAATCCCCGTCAAATACATGACCATACGTTCGAACCCGAGCCCGAACCCGCTGTGGGTCGTACCGCCGTATTTACGCAAATTCAAATACCACCAATAATCTTCGGGATTCATGCCCAACTCTTGGATACGGTTATACAGCTTGTCGTAGTCTTCTTCTCTTTGCGAGCCGCCGACGAGCTCCCCGATCCCAGGCACGAGCAAGTCCGCCGCCGCAACCGTCTTTCCGTCGGGGTTTTGCTTCATATAGAACGCCTTGATTTCCTTGGGATAATCGGTCAAGAACACGGGTTTTTGGAATACCGTTTCGGTCAGGAAACGTTCGTGTTCGCTCTGCAAATCCTTACCCCAGAAAATATTCTTATCGTCGAACTTGTCCGCGTTTTGTTTGAGAATTTCGATCGCTTCGGTGTACGTCAAGCGTACGAACGCGTTTTCGGAAACGTTCTTCAACCGCTCCAACAAGCCCTTGTCCACGAATTGGTTCAAGAATGCCAACTCGTCCTTGCAGGTCTCCGAAACGTAGTCGATGATGTATTTGACCATCGCTTCCGCTACGTCCATGTCCCCCGCCAAATCGCAGAACGCCATTTCGGGCTCGATCATCCAAAACTCCGCCGCATGCCGCGCCGTATTGGAGTGTTCCGCGCGGAAGGTCGGGCCGAACGTATATACGTTGCCGAACGCCATCGCGTACGTTTCCGCATTGAGCTGTCCCGAAACGGTGAGCGCCGCTTTTTTGCCGAAGAAATCGTCCTTATAATCGACTTTTTTGCCCTTCGCTACTTCGTCCATATCCAGCGTCGTTACTTGGAACATTGCGCCCGCGCCTTCGCAGTCGCTACCCGTGATGATGGGCGTATGCACGTACACGAACCCACGGTCGTTGAAGAATTTATGCACCGCGATCGCCGCTTCGCTGCGGATACGGAACGCCGCGCCGAACAAATTCGTCCGTGGACGGAGATAGGCAATTTCCCGCAAGAACTCGACCGAATGCCGTTTCTTTTGCAAGGGATATTCGGGGGAAGATTCCCCTTCCACGCAAATTTCCGTCGCCTTGATTTCGTAGGGTTGTTTGTTTTCGGGAGTTACCACCACAACGCCTTTGACGATCAACGCGCAGCCCACGTTTTGTTTCGCGATCTCGTCGTAATTTGCCAGATTTGCGCGTTCGAAAACGACCTGCGTGTTCTTAAAACAACCGCCGTCGTTGAGTTCGATAAACCCGAACGCTTTGGAATCGCGGATCGTTCTCGCCCAACCCGCAACCGTTACTTCTTTTCCGTCGTATTCGGAATAGCTTTCATTGAGTTTTTTCAATGCGATTCTATCCATGTCAACCTGCCTTTTTGTCAAGAAAAGCCTGATTTTCGTCTTTCGACGCTCTTCTCATTTGCATATTTTTTTTATTATACCATTTTTTCGCCAAAAAGACAATCGTTTGAAGCTATTTTATTTGTCGGTTTGTCGATTTTTTTGGCGACGATCCCTTGGATCGGGCGGTATTCGTCCACGCGCAACCGCTTTTTGAAAAGGAGCTGCTGACCATGGTAACATTCGAGATACAGCTCGCTTTTTAGTCCGTTTTTCGGGGAGCGTAAAATTTCGTCTTTCTCCCCGTCCTTCACAATCGGCGCGGGCGGGGGAATTTCTTCCAACACGCGGGACGAAAGCTCGTACCGTTTTCCCGTACTTTTCCCAAAAATGCAGACCCGCAACCCACCGCCGAAAATTTCCGCCGAAATTTGAACGGGATAATCGTAAGGGTTATAAAACTGCAAATCGCTTTCCGACGACACCATCGCGTCCCGCGACGGCGCGACGTAGGAAACACGCAAAGAATGCGGATGGTATTCCGTAATCGTCAGCCCCGCTTTCAAGGCGGAATTGTATAGCGTCGTACTCACTTGACACACGCCGCCGCCAACCCCCAAAACGTACTCCCCGTTGACGATAATTTTCGCCTGTCGAAACCCCGCGTCTTGCGTTCTACGCCCCACCGTACCGTTAAACGAAAACTCCCCGTACGGCTGCACCGTGATTCCGTCGATTAGACCCGCCGCAATCGCGATGTTCTCACACCTGCCCCCGTCCTTTTCGTCGTAATAGGTGGTATACGAAGCAATTTTGTCCCAGCCATAGGGGTTGATTCCGTTCGCCGCGGCGCGATACAGTCCACCCGTGCCCGTAAAAAAGAGAATGATAAAGAAAAAAACGCCCGTCAGAAAGAGCGTTTTTCTATGTTTTTTTCGCATGCCCGTCCCTTCCTTCTATCCCGCAGTATGCGTAAGATCGGGCGAGTTTATGTCTTTGCGTTATTTTATTTTCCCGTTTTCAATACGAATCTTTTTACTCTCCGCGCCGTAAAGCACCCGCTCCGCATGCGTGCAAGTCAAAATCGTTTGCATGCCCGCGATACATTTGACGAGTTTTTTACGTCGGGGCAAATCCAACTCGCTCATAACGTCGTCCAAAACGAGTATGGGGTACTCGCCCGAAAGTTCCTTGAAAATTTGGACTTCGGAAAGCTTCAATGCGAGCGCCGCCGTACGGGTTTGTCCTTGCGAAGCGTAGGCTTTCGCGTCCACACCGCCGATTGCGACGTCCAAGTCGTCGCGATGCGGTCCAACCGTCGTAAACCCAAGCCGCAAATCCTTTTCGTACTGATTTTCCAAACGTCGTTGCAGCGTTTTCGCGATCTCCGCTTCGTCCCCGTCGTATTTCCGATCGGGCGCAATCACGAGTTCTTCGTTCCCGTCCGTCAAAAACGCGTGGAATTCCTTGGCAAACGGCGCGAGTTTTTCCAAAAACTCCCTGCGTTTTTTTACAATCACCGCGGCGTATTTGCAGAGCTGCTCGTCCCAAACGGGCAGCGTGTCTAAAATCATGCCGACGTCGTGATTTTTGAGTAGCACGTTCCGCTGATCGAGAATTTTATTATAGCGGAGCAGCGCGGTATAATACGCGGACGAAGTTTGGGATATGGACAAGTTCATAAACCGCCGCCGTTCTTCCGGTCCGTCTTGAATCAAACGCAATTCCCCGGGCGAGAAAAACACGCTGTTGATATGCCCCATCAAATCGGCATTTTTGGCAATTTTACTGCCGTTGACGCGGATTTCGCGCTTGTTTTCGTAAATGTCGGCTTGAATGGTAACGTTTCCGTAGCGGTTCTCGGCTTCCGCGATGATACGCGCCGATTCCGCGCCGATACGAATGAGTTGTTTGTCGTGGCGAATCCGAAGCGACGCGCCCGTACAGAGATAAAAAACCGCTTCGGCGCAGTTGGTTTTGCCCTGCGCGTTCTTCCCGAACAGGACGTTCAACCCTTCCGAAAAATCAAATTTTTCGTTCTCGTAATTTCTGAAATTTTGAAGAAATAATTTTTTTATTTGCATAATCCCAAAAAAACCGCCGAAAATCGCTTTCTTTTCCTTGCAATTTGTATTATAATTATATCAAATAATTTTCAAAAAGACAAGTTCTCGGACAAGCAAGTGGATAAGTAAGGGAAAAATTTTTTTCGCAGGGGTGAAACGTTATGACGGAAAATTCACATTTACAATTTTTATGGAAACAAATCAGCGATCGGGCGCAGAATCTCATCAACCCGATCTCGTTTGATACTTATATCAAGACGTTAGAGCCCGTCGATCTCGTCGGGCAAGTGCTCGTACTCCGCGCCGTGTCCATTTTGGGCGCGAGAACGGTCATGAACAAGCACGCGGACAAAATCCTTGCCGCAATCGAAAAATGCGACGTCGGCGTGAAAAACTTCCGCCTTGTCGTGGACGGCAGCACGGAATTCCCGATGGACGTCGAAGACGAAGAAACGGAGTTTTTCCAACACTCCCCCATCAATAAGAATTTCACGTTCGACTCCTTCGTTACGGGCACGGGAAATAAATTCGTGTACGCGGCGGCAAAATCGGTTGCGGAAGCGCCCGGCGAAACGTTCAACCCCCTGTTTATCTACGGGGAATCGGGCTTGGGCAAAACCCACTTAATGCACGCAATCGCGAACTATATCGAAAAACACTCCCCTGAAAAACGAGTCGTGTATACGACTTCGGAGAACTTTTTGAACGAGTTCATCAACTCTATCGCGCAAAAGAGCGGCGCGAAGTTCCGTAACCATTACCGCAACGTCGACGTGCTGATGATCGACGATATTCAGTTCTTGAAAAGCAAAATGCAGGTACAGGAAGAATTCTTCCATACCTTTAACGAGCTGACCGCGCAAAATAAGCAAATTATTTTGACTTCCGACCGCCCGCCCAAGGAATTGGAAGCGTTGGAAGAACGGCTTCGTACCCGCTTCGAAGGGGGTATGCTCGCGGACGTACAACCGCCCGATCCCGAAACCAAAGTCGCGATCTTAAAGCGGAAAGCGCTCGATCGGAAATGCCCGATCAGCGACGACGTTTTGGAGTTCTTGGCTCGGGATTCCGGTCATGACGTACGTACGCTCGAAGGACGTTTGAATAAGGTCATTTTCGCTAGCAAACTCCACGAAGAACCGATCACGTTGAGCCTTGCGAGACTTGCGCTGAGCGAATCGGTCAACGAATCTTCCGAGCAGGAAGACGTAACGCCCGAGAAGATCATTGCGGCGGTTTGCGGATATTTCAAGCAGACCAAAGAAGATCTGCTCGGCAAAGGCAAAAAGGCGGACGTGGTGAAAGCGCGCCAAATTTGCGCCTATCTCATTTGCGAAATGCTCTCGCTCCCCTTGGTTTCCGTTGGAAATATCATGGGCGGCAGGGATCATACGACGATCATGTACGCGCGGGATAAGATGGAAAAACTCTCGTCCTTAAACGATCGGATCGCCAAGGAAATCGACGATATTAAAAATATCGTGTTGAAAAAATAAGTCTTTTATTCTATGGAATTTTCGAACGGTACGTTTTTAGAATATGCCGCAGACGCGGTCG
>JAFVRU010000049.1 GCA_017504065.1 Clostridia bacterium | reverse complement strand
TCGATCAAACGAAAATGCTGATGAAACAGTTAAAAGGCGGCAAGGGGAAATTCCGCTTACCGTTCTAACGGAAACGGCTATGGCGCAAAAGCCTAAACAAAAGAAAGAAAAAATTAAGATCAAGGCGAACCTTGATACTTTGGAGGTATTATTATGGTAAAAATGAGACTTTTCAGAATGGGCGACAAAAAGAACCCCATCTACCGTGTTGTCGTTGTTGACAGCAGAAAGGCAATGAGCGGCGAATATATCGAATGCGTCGGTCATTACAGACCCACCTGCGATCCCGTTGAATTGACGATCGATACGGAAAAAGCGAAAGCTTGGCTCGCGAAAGGCGTTCAACCCACCGAAACGGTAAAGAGCTTGCTCGTAAAAGTAGGCGCTATGGAAAAATCCGCGAAGCTCAGCCCCTCGAAAACCAAAGGCAAGAAATCGGATAAATAAGCTTTGGATGCGTAATACTACGCAATGGGAGAACGAGTATGTTGGATTTGATTAAATACGTAGTCGGGCAATTCGCCGAAGACAAGGAAAACGTCGAATACGTAGTCAAAGAAAAGGACCGCGTAATCGAAGTATCCGTTATTCTTTCCGCGTCGGATATGGGAAAGGTCATCGGGAAACAAGGTAAAATTGCCAAGGCTTTGCGTACGATCGTACGCGCGGCAACCCCTGCAAGCAGCAAAAAATACGTCATTGAAATTTGCGAAAAGAACGGCGCGGTCGTAGACGGCGACGCTTTGGACGCTTGACGGATTTTTAGGCAAACGCAAGGATAAAAAAAGGCTTTTTCTCAAAGCCTTTTTTTGCCATTTCCGTATAAAGCTACGGGGCAGGTATGCGATTATCGTAGAAAGGTAGGGAGCATGGACGAATGGATCGTTTAATTATAGGCGAAGTATTGAAACCCCAAGGCATTCGCGGGGAATTAAAAATCAAAACGTTCACCGATTTTCCCGAAGACGTGAAAGCGTTCGGGACGGTATATATCGACGAAAAACCGTATAAAATCCTGTCTTTTCGGGTAGGCCCTGACGGAGCGGCGTACGTGGGACTTCGCGGAATCGCCGATCGGAACGCGGCGGAGCTGTATCGCGGGAAGAAGTTGGAAGGCGATCGGGACGACGCGCCGGAGCTGGAAGAAGGGCAGTATTATATCGTGGATATGATCGGGCTTTCTTGTGAAACGGAAGAAGGCGTATTTTTAGGCACGGTCAAGGACATCACAAACTTATCGTCGGATATTTATACGCTAGAAAAAGACGGAAAGAACATTCTGTTTCCCGCGGTCAACGGCGTGGTCGTACGCGTGGATATCGCGGGCGGGAAACTCGTCGTCAATAAGGCGAAGTTCGACGAAATCGCGGTCGTATAACTTTTTTTAAAGCATAAAAAAACGCTTCCGCGGTTGCGAAAGCGTTTTTCTGCCCGAGTGGGTTTATTTTTCGCGTTTGGGTTTCATCATGAGCGCCAAGCGTTCGAGCAAGCCCGTTTTTGCGAGCGCGATCAATACGGCAATGGCAATCAACGCGTCGATGGGCACGTAGATACATTGATAAATGAAAGAATACGTAAAGGCGTTTTGCATTGCCCAATTCGGCAAGCTCACCCAAACGGAATCTTGGGCGAAGAAGATCATGCCCGAAATCAAATGTGCGGTAAACCGTAAACTGAACACGCAAACCGCGCCCAAAACGACGGGCAAGCAGCCGTTTTCTTTGCGGCGCATTTTTCCGAAAAAGCCCATGACGCCAACGCTTGCGAATGCGAGCAGATAATCGAACACGAACGTTGCCGGGGTCAGGATATAGGGATCTTCCACGAAATTCAAAAGTCCGTGTATGAGCCCGATAAACAGCCCGTCGGCTACGCCGTAAACGTAGGCGAATACGAGAATGGGCACGAACGACGCGAGCGTGATCGAGCCGCCGTATTGTACGGGGCTGAATTTGATCACGGCGAGCGTGAACGACATCGAAACGCAAATGCCCGCAAACGCGAGTTTTTTCGAGTCAAACCGTTTTCCGTTGTTGACGAACCCGATCAGGGCAATGCAACCCAAAACGAGTACGACGCCGAGTACGGACAGCCATTTGACGACGTTGGTCGTCTTTTCGCTCACTTCGAGCAGGGAATAAAGATACATAAAAGGGCCTCCTTCGTATCACGCCGCTCGTCGTTAAAAAAAGACGCCCTACGGATATTCCGAACTCACGGAATACGTCTCGCGGGCGCAAAGCTTTTTTCTTTCGCACTCACAAAAAAAGAGAAAGACTCCTTCTTGCGGTGAACACGTTCTCAATCTCTCGCTCAGGTATTACCCTGCCGATTCCAATGGTATAATCTCAGCCTTTTACGGCACCCACGACGGATACTTGTTAAATTTTAGTAATTACAGTATAAACCAAAAAAACGGGTTTGTCAAATGCCCGAAAGCAAAAAAGTAAAAAAAGGGAAAAAATTATGGGATACGATTTTTACGCCTATATGGATAGAATGAAATATATTAAGCGTTGGCAACTCATGCGTTCGGTTCGGGAAGAAAACATTATGGAGCATTCCCAAACGGTAACGCTGTTCACGCACGCGCTCGTAACCGTACACAACGAAGTGTTCGGCGGGCATGCGGACGTTTTGAAAGCGGTGTTGTACGCGACGTATCACGAAACGAGCGAAGTCATGACGGGGGATTTGCCCACGCCGATCAAGTACTACAACCGCAGTATCCAAGGCGCGTATAAGGAGCTGGAAAAGCACGCCTGCGAAAAAATGGTCGGAACGTTGCCCGCGGAAATGCAGAACGCGATTTCTCCCTACGTTTTGGCGGACGAAAGCAGCGTGGAGTATAAACTCGTCAAAGCTGCGGATCGGCTCGCGGCGTACGTGAAATGTTTGGAAGAACTGCGTTCGGGGAATGCGGAGTTTTCCAAAGCGAAAAAGAGCATTGAAGCCGATTTGCACAGCCGAAACATGCCTGAAATCGAGTATTTCTTCGAGAAATTTATTCCGTCGTTCGAGCTGACTTTGGACGAGTTGGAGACTTTTTAAGCTAACAAACGTTGAAAATCGGGTCGGTAAAGCTTATAGCATTAAAAAATATCACCTAATTTTCAAATACTTTTAAAATGATTAACGAAAAAAAAGCGTATAATAAACGGCGAGAAGGTAAATAAATAGCCGAAGGGAGATATCATGAAAGGAGCTTTGAAAGGAATTACGGCAATCGTTTGCGCGGCGTTGACGGCGATGAGTTTTGCGGCTTGTCAGCAGGACGCGCTCACGCCCTATGAAACGGCGGTGAAGAACGGTTTTGTCGGCACGGAAGCGGAATGGTTGGCGAGCTTGCGCGGCGCGGACGGTAAAGACGGCGCGGATATGGACGTGGAAGCTTTGTACCAAGCGGCGAAAGACAACGGCTATGAAGGCGAATTTCTCGACTTTTTAAAGGAATTTAATATTCAAGTCAACGAAGACAACGACGTAGCGACGATCGCCAAGAACGCGATGTCGGTCGTGAGTATCTATTGCGGCTTTTCGCAAACTACGCAAACGGGCGGGTTCTGGAACGGCACGAAAAGCGAAACGACCTATTACGCTGCCGCAGGCGCGGGCGTGATCATTGATTTGAACAAGCAGGCGGGGAATGCTTGGATTGTAACCAACTACCACGTGATTTACGACGCGAATAGCGACTCCGACGGGATTTCCGACTGCATTTATTTGTACACGTACGGCGCGCTCAATAAATTCGACGCGGAAAAGGGCGACGTCAACGGCGACGGCATGAAAGCGACGTACGTTGGCGGAGCGATGGACTACGATATCGCGCTTTTGAAAGTCGAAGGGAAGGTAGACGAGCTCGCTATGGCGGAAGAAGCCAAGCTTGCCGATTCCGACGAAGTATCGGTCGGGGAGAAAGTTTTTGCGATCGGCAATCCGGACGGCGCGGGGATCGCGGTAACGAGCGGGGTCGTATCCGTGGAATCGGAATATATCGAAATGACGTCTACGGACGGCGCGAAACGCTCGGTGGATTATCGGGTTATGCGTACGGACGCGGCGATCAATCACGGGAACTCCGGCGGGGCGTTGTTTAATGCGGCGGGGGAACTCATCGGGATCACCAATGCGAAGAACGTGAACAACGAAGTGGATAACATGGGTTACGCGTTGCCGATTACGCCCGTGAAATATCTTTGCCAAAACATTGTGGATAACAACGGCGTAGTAAAAAGAGCGATGCTCGGGATCAAGGTTACGACGGTAGCGTCATCCGCGTCCATCGGCTCGGACGGTAAAATCAAGATCGTGGAAGAATTTGCGGTAGCGGACGCGGTCGGCGTGGGCGAAGCGGCTTACAGGAAGTTGAGCGCGGGCGACGTGTTGCTTGGTATGCAAATCAACGACGGAGCGCAGATCACGTTTAAACGGCAGTATCAACTTAGCGATATGTTGCTTACCGTACGGAAAGGGGATCGGGTAACGCTGAAAATCCGTAATCAGGACGGAGTAGAAACGTCGGTTGTCATTGATTTTGACAAGGACGAATATTTTACGACATACGCATAAAAGAACCCCTTAGCAGGAAGAATGATCAGGAACACACAAAACACTTCTCTTTTATGTTTTTAGGGGAAAGCGCGTCGATTTATCGGCGCGCTTTTTCAGCGAAAAAGAAAAATTTACTTGACGGGAAAGGGGAATTTATAGTATACTGTAAGAAAAAGAAAGGGAAAAGGTCATGCGCTCGGAAGAATTTCTTGCTTTAATATCCGAATATTCCAAGGATAACGAAACGTTTGAAAAACTCAAAAAAGGATTGCCGATCGGGCAGGACGCCGCGGGGAATATCACGCTCGCTCGGAAAACGGACAGTCCGTTATATTTGAGAAATATGTGCGTTACGGGGGTCAACAGAACGGAGTTTATCCGTCGGTTCTTGATCACCGTTTCCTGCCTGTTTGAAAGCCAAGAAGCCAATTTTTTTATTCTTTCCCCGCGCACGGAGTACGGGGAGCTGCTCCGTTTAAAGAGCATGGACGTTACCGTACCGTATATTCGCGCGAAAGCCGATTTGGAGCGGGCGTTGGAAACGGTCAAGGAATTGACGCGCATGCACGAGCTTGAAAAAGGTTTGCCCCGTTTGGTGCTCGTTTTGGACGGCTTGGACGAATTGCCGAATTGCAATGTCAACGGGGATTTGGAAGAATACCGCGCCGTATATGAAATGCTTGCAAGAAAACCCTACGTGGAGATCGTGAGCGGCATGGATTTAAAAAAGAGTATTTTCAGCGGGTATCCCGGCGCGATCGTCGGGGTCGGGAATTGCCTGATCACCATTCAAGGGGACGGCAAAGCGGACGTAACGTACGTACAGGAAGATTCGTCGTTGTCCATGCCCGAGCCGATCAAATTCCCGTCCGAACCGTCAGTTACGGAAACGGTGATTTTTTTCAACTCCTTGCCGAAAAACGCCGAGTCGGAGCTTGGGGAGCTTGACGAGTGAAAAAGAAGCAAAATACGGAGAAATTTGAATTTCAACGCATACTTGCCCCCTTGCTTTCTTGGTATCGGGCGAACAAACGCCGCTTGCCGTGGCGGGAAAATCCCACGCCCTATCGGGTATGGGTGTCCGAGATCATGTTACAGCAAACGCGGGTGGAAGCGGTAAAAGAATACTACCGTCGGTTTCTTGAAGCGTTGCCAAACGTGGAAGCGCTTGCGGAATGCGAAGAAGAAAAGTTGTTAAAGCTCTGGGAAGGGCTTGGATATTACAGCCGCGTACGCAATATGCAAAAGGCGGCGAAGTTGCTTGTTACAACGTACGGCGGGGAATTCCCGCGCGATCCGAGAGAATTGCGAAGCCTGCCCGGGATCGGCAGTTATACGGCGGGCGCGATCGCGTCGATTGCGTTCGGGCTGCCCGTTGCGGCGGTGGACGGGAACGTGTTCCGCGTGGCTTCCCGTTTGGAAGAAAACGGCAGCGTGATTTCCGACCCCGCGTACCGTCGGTATTTGGAAGAAAGTTTGTCCGCGGCGTATCCCGAATCGGGAAAAGATTGCGCCGACTTTACGCAAAGCCTGTTCGAACTCGGCGCGTTGATTTGTAAACCCAATCCCGATTGTGGGGCTTGTCCGCTCACGGGCTTGTGTCGGGCATACCAAAGCGGTACGCAGCGCGCGTTTCCCGTTTTGCCTGAAAAGAAAGCCAAGCGGGTGGAAGACGTGTTCGTGTTTTTGTTGCAGACTCCGTCGGGGTTTTGTATTCGGCGTAGAGAATCGGGCGTATTAAAGGGCATGAACGAGTTCCCGTCCCACGTTTCTTTTGGGGAGAGTCCTGAAAGCGTTTTGGCGGCTTGGGGCATTACCGAGTTTGAAGAAGTGCGGCGGAAAGAGTATACGCATATTTTCACGCATATCCGTTGGAATATCACGTGTATTTGGGTGAGAACGGACAGCGCGCCGTTCGATACGTACGGCTTGGACGAGCTTGCGGAAAGCGTTTCGTTGCCGACTGCGTTTAAACAATGCTTGGGGATTTTGGACAGGACGGATTGCGCTCGATGAAAAAATATAAGCTGGATTTTGAATTCGTTCCGGAAGAATGTTGGTTTTACAATCTTCGCAAGATTTTAAAGCCCGCGGATTGGGATAGGGTGCGGAAAGACGCGTACGCGCGTGCGCACGGTCGGTGTAGCGTTTGCGGCGCGAGAGCTCGGTTGGAAGCGCACGAAGTTTGGAGCTACGACGACGAACAGGCGTTGCAAAAGTTGCAAGACGTCGTTGCATTGTGCCATGCTTGCCACGAAGTCAAGCACATCAGTCGCGCGCAACTCATAGGACGGGGCGCGGACGCCATGGAGCAATTTATGCGCGTGAACGATTGCTCGCAAATGGAGTTCCATGAAGCGCTTGCGGAAGCGAACAGGGAGTATCTCCGCCGAAACCGCGTGGAAGGTTGGACGACGGATATGACTTGGCTTTTGGACAAATTTCAAATCGAAATCAAATAAACAAAGAGAAAGGAGAATATTATGAAAGTATTGCTTGTGAACGGCAGTTTGCATGAAAAAGGTTGTACTTATACCGCGCTTTGCGAAGTGGCGAAAGCGTTGAACGCAAACGGCGTGGAAACGGAAATTTATTGGGTAGGTCAAACGAAAATTGGCGGCTGTATGGGTTGTTGGGCTTGTAAAAAGACGGGGCAATGCGTTTTGGACGACGGCTTGAACGAATTCGTGGCGAAGGCGGCGGAGTTCGACGGCTACGTGTTCGGCTCGCCCGTGTATTACGCTTCGGCGTCTGGCGCGCTCGTCAGCTTTATGGACAGAGTATTTTATAGCGGCGGGAAAAAGCTCGCGTACAAACCCGCGGCGGCGGTGGTCAGTTGTAGACGTGCGGGGGCGGCTACGACGTTCGACGTAATCAATAAGTATTTCACGATCAATAACATGCCTGTTGTCGGCGCGAATTATTGGAACGAAGTCCACGGCAACAAAGCGGAAGAAGTGTTGCAGGACGAAGAAGGGTTGCAAACGATGCGCATTCTCGGCAACAATATGGCTTGGCTTTTGAAATGTATTGCGTTCGGCAAGGAAGCGGGGCTTGAACCTGTAAAAGAACGCAAGATCATGACGAATTTTATCCGCTAATCGGTTACAATTTTTCAAAAAAGTGTATATTATATAAGAGCGGAGAATTTTGCGCGTATCGCGGTCGAAAGAACGCAAAGGAGAAAGTATGCAAGAAAAAAATATCGGTAGAAGAAAGATCGTTTCCGTTATCGGGAACAGGAGCATAGAAAAAGACGGACTGCGTTATAAAATTGCGTTCGAGCTTGGGAAAGCGTTGGTGGATAACGGCTATCGCGTGCAAACGGGCGGGTTGCGCGGCGTTATGGAAGCGGTGATGGCGGGCGCGCACGCGTCCGAGCATTATCGCGAAGGGGATACGATCGCGCTCGTTCCGTCCTTTGATACGGAAACGGCGAACGGGTATGCGGATATCGTCATTCCCACGGGCTTGGACGTTATGCGTAACGCGATGGTGGCGAATGCTTACGCGGTGGTTGGGATCGGCGGCGGAGCGGGAACGCTTTGCGAATATTCTTTCGCGTGGACGTTCGATCGGCTGTTAATCGCGTTCGAAAACACGGGCGGTTGGAGTGAGAAGTTGGCGAATATCCGTATGGACGACGACGTGCGGTATCCCGATATTCCCGACGACAGGGTTTACGGCGTTTCCAAAGTCGAAGACGCAATCAAGATTTTAAACGAGAATATCGATAAGTATACGACTCGACATAAAGGAATTTAAAAAGTTAACCCCGCCTTGCGAAAGCGCAAGGCGGGGTTTTGAATCAAGTTTCCCAATCAAACGAAAGGATGTTCGGCTCGAATTACGCAAAAACAGTTGGGGTATTCGGCTCGAATCCGTTCGTAAACGGCGTTTTCCGCTTCTTCCGTCGGCATGCGGCAATCGACGGGGATCAGGAGATCGAAGATGAGATTGACGTTCGTTTCGCCCTTGGTCATACGGAAATCGTGAATACTGAACGTGGGATCGACGGCTTTCGCCGCGCGATCGGCAATCGCTTTGAGCTCGTTGACGAGCGGATCGTTGACGACGAGCGGATCGAGATGGATTGTAACGATACAGCCGAACTCCGCGTGCATATCCCGCTCCATGGCGTCCACTTCTTCGTGCGCGACGTTGATGTCGGAGTCGGACGGCACTTCGGCGTGGAAAGAAACGATCTGTCTACCCGGACCGTAGTCGTGGACCATGACGTCGTGAATCCCGACGATACGCGGATAATTTTTGACAAATTCGTAAATGCTCTTGATAAACGCGGGGTCGGGGGGAGAACCGAGCAAAAGATCGATGGTTTCTTTCGCCGCTCGAATCCCCGCAAAGAGAATGAATACGGCGACGAGAATCCCCGCCCAGCCGTCGATTTGCCAACCGAGCGTTTTCGCAAAGATCGCCGAAGCGAGCACCAAAGCCGTCGCAACGCAGTCGCTTAAACTGTCGAACGCGGAAGCTTTGATCGCCGACGAGTGAATGATATTGCCGATTTTCCGATAGAAGCAAAACAGCCAAACTTTGACGAGAATAGCGGCGCTTAAAAAGACGATCGTCAGCGTATTCACGTCGGGCAAAGTCGGGGAGATGATTTTATTCACCGAAGTTTTCAAAAGCTCGAACCCGACGAGCAAAATCAGCATATCGACGATAAAGCCGGTAACGTATTCCAAACGGCCGTGCCCGAGCGGGTGCTCTTTATCGACGGGCTTGTTCGCCAAACGGAACCCGATCAGGGTAACGACGGCAGAACCCGCGTCGGAGAGATTGTTAAAGGAGTCGGCAATGATTGCGACGGAAGCCGCCAAAAGCCCGACGGTGAGTTTCCCCGCGAACAAAAGCGCGTTGAGCACAATCCCCGTGATCCCTGCAAGCGTAGCGTATTTTCCGCGCACGGCAGGGGTGTTTACTTCGTCTTTATTTTTGATAAAAAGTTTGATAAGTAAATTGGTCATAAGCACTCCAAAGGAAGAAAAAACCGACGTTTTCCGTCGGTTTTTGACGTGTTATACTACTGTTTTTGGGTTTGATCGGGCAGAGCGTCTTTTTCCGCTTCCCGAGCCTTTTTGTATTCTTCTGCCTTATGAATAACAAAGTCGACGATTTTTACGGTTACAATGATCAAGCCGATTACGATAAAGATCGCAAGTAAGCCTTTCCATAAAATTTCGAGCGACGTCATAAGGGAGTCTTTGTTCATAGGGTCAAGATTTTTAAAAATTCCGAGTAACGTATTCAACATAATCCAAGCTCCTTTTTTAGAGTACCAAACCGATGATCAAACCGCCGACGATTGCCGAAGCGATTTGTCCGGAAACGTTTGCGCCGACTGCGTGCATCAACAAGTGGTTGGACGAGTCTTCTTTGATCCCGACTTTTTCCACGACGCGCGCCGCCATCGGGAATGCGGAAATCCCCGCCGCCCCGATCAGGGGATTGAGTTTTTCTTTGCTGAACAGGTTCATAATCTTCGCGCACATAACGCCGCCGATCGTATCGAATACGAATGCAAACAAGCCCAAGCCCATAATAATCAGCGTTTCGATCGTGATAAACGCTTCCGCTTGCATTTGGAATGCGATCGTAATCCCAAGGAGCAGCGTAATGATATTCGAGAAAGCCGTTTGCGCCGTTTCGGAAAGCGATTTGAGCACTCCGCATTCACGAAGCAGGTTACCGAACATCAACATTCCGACAAGGGAAAGGGATTCCGGCGCGATCAAGCCCGAAATGATCGTAACGATGATCGGGAACATAACCCGCATGAGTTGGGGGATTTGTTTCGCGTTATATTTCATTTTAATACGGCGTTCTTTTTTCGTCGTGCAAAGTTTCATAACCGTCGGTTGCACGATGGGAACGAGCGCCATGTACGAGTACGCAACGACCATGATCGGTCCGATATAGTTGGACGCAAGCTCCATTGCGACGTGGATCGCCGTAGGTCCGTCCGCCGCGCCGATAATCCCGATGGACGCCGCGTCCGTCAAGGGGAAGCCGATCATAACGGCAAGAATAATCGTTACGAAAATCCCGAGCTGCGCCGCGCCGCCCAAAATAAAGAGCTTGGGGTTGGTGAGAAGGGGACCGAAATCGATCATACAACCGATGCCGATAAAGAGCAGCAAAGGCATCGCTTCGCTAGCTTCAATCCCGACTTTAAAGAGCGAGCGGATAATCCCGCCTTCTTGAATGACGGGGGATAAGGGAAGATTGACGAGAATTGCCCCGAAGCCCATAGGCAAAAGCAAAGCGGGTTCCATATCTTTTTTGATCGCAAGATAGATCAAAAGCGCGCCGATGACCCACATGGCGAGCATTTTCGGGTTATCGCCGACGGCTTTGAACCCTTCCAATAAGTAGTCCATAGAAATCTCCTTTAAACGTCTACGTTTTCAATAAAGATATTATAATCCAAAACGCCAAAATTTGTCAACAAAAAAAGAAATTAAAATAAAAAAAGCTGTAAAAAGGCGTTAAAAACGCTTGCCAAAGTAAGAAAAATCCTATATAATAGACGTTGA
>JAFVRU010000048.1 GCA_017504065.1 Clostridia bacterium | reverse complement strand
GTTGATTAAGAAAGGGTTGAGCGCGGCAATCTATACGCAGGTCTCGGACGTGGAAGAAGAAATTAACGGGCTCGTTACCTTCGATCGGAAAATCCAGAAAATTCCGACGCAAAAACTGCGGGAATGGAACGAAAAATTACAAAAGGAATGGGAAAGGATCGAATGATTGTAGAAAAAAGCGTGTTTTTGCGCTTTTTTTCTGCTTTCGGGGAGATTATTTTTTTCAAGTTATTGACATTTTTTTTGGAATAGTGTATAATAAAAGAGTATTTATACGTCCGCGAAAAAACGATTACGGAGCGAAAAAAGATTATGAGAAACGAAAGCGTTGCTATTTTGGATATCCGATCAGGCGAAGTTTCTTTTTTACTTGGCTCGAAAGGGGTCAACGGCACGTTCGTTTTTGGGGATAGCCGAAGCGAGAAATACGACGGGTATTGCTTGGACGGATTTTTTGATATCGATTCTTTCCGTCGCGCCGTCGTTACGGTGATTACGTCGGTTCGGCAAAATTACGGCGGGGTGATTGGCGGGGTTTGCGTCGGCGTTCCCGCGCCGTTTGTATCCGTCTTGACGAAAGGACATACCATTTCGTTCCCGTCCAAAAGAAAGCTGTGCGCGCAGGATATAGACGCGTTGTACGATAGCGGACTCAACGAATTGATGGTTTCAGGGGAATGTATTCGCCGTTCGGAAATGTATTTCACGCTCGGCGATAATCGGAAATATTTTTCCGCGGAAGAGCTGTACGGCGTATCGACGACTATGCTCAAAGGCGGGCTTTGCTATTATTTCGTTGCGGAGTATTTCCGCTCGGTAGTAGAAGCGGTTTTACGGGAATTGGGATTTTCGGAAATCCGCTACATGCCGTCGATTTTGGCGCAAGCGCAGTATCTTTTGCCTGAAAAGAAACGGGAAGGCTACGCGTTTTTATTGGACGTCGGGTTTTTGACTTCTTCCGTTTCCGTTATATACGGTAACGGGATCGTTCGCGAAGAAGCTTTTAATTTCGGTACGGGTAAAACGCTTGTCGCGCTCATGCAGGCTTTGGACGTGGAATATCCCGTCGCGGAAGAAATACTCGCCGCGTCAAATATATCGGGCGGGAGCGTTTCCAAGGACTTGACTTTCGTTTCCGAACGTAGCGGGGAAACCTTTTCCGTTCGGGAGATTAACGAGATTATCAAGTGTAGCTTGGACGAGCTTTGCGAGCAAGTGGAAAGCTTTTTTGAAAAACATTATAAGGATAAGGCTACTACGGTATTTACAATCAACCCGATCAGTATTACAGGGGAAGGGATTGGCGACGTGCGGGGCGCGGCGGAACATATTTCCAGACGTTTGAACCGCTTGACGGAAATTGTATATCCCGATTTACCCTATTACGATAAACCTGCGTGTTCGTCTCGGATTTCGCTGCTGAACGCAACGCTGTCCGAAAAAAAGACGCGCAGTTGGATACAAAGAATTTTTAACGGCTTCGGAGGAAGAAAGAAATGATGAACAATTATGATGAAAACGCAAGATACGACGATTACAGCTACGCGGAAACGACCGCGCAGCCCACGGGGGGAGTCAACAACCTTTCGGGCGTAGCAAAAATCAAAGTAATCGGCGTCGGCGGCGCAGGGAATAACGCGGTAGACCGTTTGATTGATTCAGGGTTGATGAGCGCGGAATACGTCGTTGTGAATACGGACAACCAATCGTTGGCTCGTTCCAAAGCTTCTAACCGTATTCAAATCGGCGTGCAACTCACGAAAGGATTGGGCGCAGGGGCAGACCCGACGATCGGTAAAGCTGCGGCGGAAGAAAATAAAGAAGAAATCCAAAAAGCGTTGGAAAATACCGATTTGCTGTTTATTACCGCAGGTATGGGCGGCGGAACGGGTACGGGCGCTGCGCCCGTGATTGCGAAAATCGCAAAAGAAATGAAAATTTTGACGGTGGCAGTCGTTACGTTGCCGTTTGCGTTCGAAGCGAAACGCAGAATGGACAACGCGCTTTCGGGGATTGAAGAACTGAAAAAATCGGTCGATTCGATTATCACGATTCCAAACGACAAGATTCGTCAAGTCGTTCCCAAAAATACGTCTTTCTCGGAAGCGTTAAAGGTCGCGGACGAAGTGCTTCGGCAAGGGATTCGCGGGATTGCGGAACTCATTGTCAAGCCGTCTTTGATCAATTTGGATTTTGCCGACGTAAAGACGACGTTGAAAGGTCGCGGTTTGGCGCACATGGGTATTGGTGTGGCGAAAGGCGAAAAACGCATTTCCGACGCGGTGCGTTGCGCGGTATGCAGTCCGTTGCTCAATACGACGATCGAAGGCGCAAGCTCGGTAATTTTAAACGTCATCGGCGGTAAGGATTTGTCGCTTGACGAAGTCATCACCGCAGCCGATCTCGTCAAAGGCGTAATCGATTATTCCGCGAACGTTATTTTCGGCGCATGCATTGACGAAAATATGTCCGACGAAGTGGAAGTCGTCATCATCGCGACAGGCTTTAATAACGCGCAAAACGGATTCGGAATTGAAACGCCTAACGCTTCGTATCAACAGGCAACCGATTTGTCGCGTAGAATTGATTCTGCGTACAATTATCGAATGGGCGCAGCTCCGATCCGTGAAGAAGCGGCGTACGGTTACGCTCCCGCGTATCCCCAACAACCCGTACAATCCGTACCGTATGCGCAGGAATATGCGCCGATGCAACCCCAATCCGAGCCGCAAGTTGCGCAACCCGTTCAACCGGTGAACGTAGCGTTCGAACCTGACGACCCGATCGCGGAAGAACCCAAACAGGATCGCAAACATCGCCCGAGATTCGTGGATTTCTTTATGAGAAAGAATTCGGACGATAAATAATAAGCTTTAACGGAAAAAGACGCGTGAATACGCGTCTTTTTTGCTGCAATAAAACGCTGCGATATAACGAGCGGTAAAATAGTGAAAGAGCACCCGCATTCCTGCAGATGCCCCTTCGAGGAAGAATAAATCAGATATGAGGATAAGCATTTAAAAAATCAATTAAACCAATCGATATTATAAATCAAACACAATCGTTCAATCGATATTATAAATTATTATAACAAAAATTTATAAAACCTGCAAGCAAATGAAAGAAGAAAAGTAAGAATTTTCCATAAGAATTACTTATATCAATCATAAATAAGGGTTATAAAAAATAGAATACCGTATGCGTATCAAGGGTTTGGGAAAAAGTAAAACGGTTTATTTTATCGGAATTGGCGGGATCAGCATGAGCGCGCTTGCCAAATTTCTGTCGTTATACGGTTACGAAGTTTCGGGCAGCGACAGAGCTCGCGGAGAAGAAACGGAAAATTTGGCGTTCTATGGCGTAAAGGTATATATTGGCGCGGACGGGGAGAGAATCGCCATTCAGAAAGCGGATACCGTAGTTTATACGGATGCGATCGCCGACGATCATCCCGAGCTTTGCAAAGCGCGGCAATTAAAGAAAAAGCTGTTAAAACGCGCGGAATTGTTGGCGATGATTTGCGCGGAATTTCCGCATTCGCTCGCCATTGCAGGGAGTCACGGAAAAACGACTTGTACGTCGATGTGCGCGCACGTGTTGTATTCTGCGCGCGTACCGTTTACGGCGCATATCGGCGGGCAGGACGGAACGATAGGAAATTTCCATTCTTCGGGTTTGGAATATTTTGTAACCGAAGCGTGTGAGTATAAGAAAAATTTATTGCAGTTGAATCCGCAAACGGGGATTTTATTGAATATCGATAAAGACCACATGGAATGTTATCGGGATGAACAGGATTTGTCCGATTGTTTTCGGCAATATTGCACTACGGCGCAAACGGCGTTTGTGTGCGCGGACGACGAAAAATGTTTGGCGTTGGGGGATTTTCCGAGCTTTGGAATACGCAACCCGCTTGCAGACTATCGCGCGGTCGATCTTTGCGCTAACGGTGAAAAATACGCGTTTACGGTCGAAGAATACGGACGGCCGCTTTGTCGGGTAAAACTCAACGCGATCGGGAGATGTAATATTTATAACGCGCTTGCGGCGTTTGCGGGAATGCGTTCGTTCGGGTTCGATGAAAAAGAGATCGCAAAAGGCTTGGAAACGTTTACGGTTGTCAAACGCCGTTTTGAAAAAATCGGGAAATATCACGGCGCAAGCTGTATATGCGACTACGCGCACCATCCGAGAGAGATTGCTTCCACGGTTGCGACGGCGGAAGGTATTTGTAAAGGACGGTTATACGTCGTGTTCCAGCCGCATACGTATTCCCGAACCAAGCTTTTGATGAAAGAGTTCGTCGGCGAACTCCGAAAAATCAAGAATCTAATGATCTATAAAACGTATCCCGCGCGAGAAAAATTCGACGCGGAAGGGAGCGCGGAAACGTTGTCGCGTATCGTCGGGGATTGCCTGTATGCGGAGAACGTGTACGTATTGAAGACTTGGCTGAAAAAAACGGTCAAGGACGGGGACGTCGTACTCTTTTTAGGAGCGGGAGATATTTATTACGCCGCGCAATATTTGTTAAAAGAACTCCATTAAAGCAATTTCATAATAAAAAACTCGGGACGGAAAGAGAAAAATGAAAAAAACTCTTTTTCGTCCGATTTTTTTGCCGTCAAACTATTGATAAATGCAAAAAAAAATGTTATAATAAAAGGGTATAAGTAGGAGGTGTTCCCTTGAGTAAGAGAGAGCAGAAAAAAACAGACCGTTCGGAGAATAAAAAGGAAGCTACGCTCGTTACAAAAGAAAGTCTTGGCGCAACGTGCGCATTGTTTTCTTTTCTTGCGTTGCTTATTTTATTTTCCCGTTCTTTGATATTCGGAAGCGTAGGGTTGGCTATTCACGGCTTTTTAACGGGCTTGTTCGGCTACTTTGCTTATCCGCTTATGTTCGGCGCGCTGTATCTTTCCGTAACGGCGTTGCTCGGCAAACGTTACGTGAAGAACAGACGGCTTGGCGTATGTATCGCGTTGACGATTTTCAGCGTCGCGCTGATCGCGCATACGGCGGCAACGTATTCTTGGAAGCTTCAAGGGTATTTAACGAGATGTTTCCGCGCAGGGGACTCGTTCCCCAAAACGACGGTTACAGGCTGGATTGGCGGATTGTTCGTCTACGGAGTATCCGCCGCTACTACCAAAATCGGCGCGATTATTTTCTTTTCGATCCTGACGGCGTTTTTCGGGTATTTGAGCTTCGTGCAAATCCGCAAAACTCCAAAACAAGAGAACTCTGTAAAAGTAGAACAGCAAAATTCCGAAAACGCAACGGAGTTTGAAATTCCGCTTTCGACGTCGCCCGTATACGGACAAGCCGCGCCGACAAGCGCGCCGATAAACGCTCCGACGCAAGCAGCGCCGCAAAACGGGTTCACGCCTACGTTTACGCAACGCCCGGGCGTACAGTTGCAAGAAACTCCGTCGGAAGAAACGGCGGCTACGGATTCGCCTGTTTCAAGCGCGTTTTCTCCGTTCGGTTCACCCGATCGCGTACAAACTGCGCCCGTTCCCGGGGTTACTCCCGACGCCGCGCGGGAATTTTTATTCTCGTCAACGCCTGCGGATAACTACAAAAACAATTTGATTTTTGACCCGAATGCAAGCGTCAACAAACGCCCCGCATACAATCCGAGTCAATCCAACTATATGCCGTCCTATACCGACGCGTATCAAAAGGAACTGAACGAGCAATCGACTCCGCTCCGTCCGACGAAAATCGTCAACGACGCAACCAACGGGTTTACACCCTATCGGGATAACGGCTATACGTCGCAGCCCGAACCGTTGCGCCCGTTGGAAGAAGTCAAGCCCGTAGCGCAAGAACCCGTTCCCGTCGCGCCGATTTTGGATGAGCCGAAAACGGAAGAACCGTATACGCTTCGCGTACAAGACGAACCGAAAACGGAAGAACGTACGGAATACAAACGCCACGATTATATGGATTTATTCTCTACGAGCAATCCCAACCTTTTCGGCAGAGTGGAAGAAGATCCGCCTGCGCGCAGCGAGCGTGAAACGCCTGTTTTTGATTCGCCTGAGCAGTCTGTTTTCGATTCGCCTGAGCAACCCATTCGCGGTTTTGTCGATCGGGATCGGGAAACGTTTTTGGACGAAGCTCCCGCGCCCCGTTCGCGCGATCGCGGAATGAATATTTTCGACGACGAAGACGAGCCGCAGGAAAACCCGTACGCCATTCGGTCTACGGAAACGGAGAACGACCCGCTCGGTTTTACCGACCGTTCCAGAGAAAGCTCGAATTTCGGCGTTCGGGACGTTGCGCCTGAACCTGTCGTAGAGCCGCCGAAACCCGTTGTCGAACAACCCAAACCCATTCCGCCGAAGCCGCGGGTAATCCGTCCTTACGTGCGTATGAGCTTGGACGATTTGGATTGTCGCGACGTTGAGCCGACGGCAAACCATGAAGAAGTAGAACAAACCAAAGCGGATATTATCGCTACGCTAGAAGATTTCAACGTAACGGGCGCGACGATCGCTTCTGTAACGTTCGGGCCTGCGGTTACGCGCTATAACATCGCGCTTCCGCGTAATATCCCGCCGAAAAAAGTCGTAGCGCTCGATCAGTCGATCGCGATCAGTCTACATTCCGCAGGGGTAAACGTGTACCCGAATTTTGAAGACGGGGTAGTCAGTATCGAAGTCCCGAACAAGGAACGTCAATCGGTTTCGCTCGGCAGTATGCTTGCAGGGGATTCCTACGTGAACGCGAAAAAAGACTCGTTGGTGTTCGCGATGGGGAAAGACGTTGCGAACCGCAAGGTTTACGGGGATATTTCTAAAATGATTCACATGCTCGTTGCGGGTTCGTCCGGTTCGGGTAAGAGCGTATTTTTAGGCTCGCTGATCATCAGTTTGATCTATAAATATTCCCCCGAAGAACTGCGTTTGATTTTGATCGATCCCAAGAAGACGGAGTTCGTACTCTACAACGATTTACCGCACTTGATGATCAACGAAATCATCACCGACGTCAACAAAGCGGTGCAAAGCTTGAATTGGGCGATCGGGGAAATGAACCGCCGTTATACGTTGTTTGAGCAAATGAGCCGTTCGGGTAAATACGTCGTGAAGCTCGACGAATACAACGAAAACGTTGAAAAATCCGAACGTTTGCCGAAGATCGTCATCATCATTGACGAGCTTGCGGATTTGATGCTTGCGGCGAAAAAAGAAATCGAAGACCGTATCCAAAACTTAACGCAAAAAGCCCGCGCGGCAGGGATTCACCTGATCGTCGCGACGCAACGTCCGTCCACGGACGTCATCACGGGCGTTATCAAGAGCAATTTGGCGACGCGTATTGCGTTTACGGTCGCTTCCGACGTAGACTCCCGCGTTATTCTCGACCAAACGGGCGCGCAAAAGCTGCTCGGCAAAGGGGATTGTATGTATACGATGCCCGGGGTGAATACGCCTGTGCGGATTCAGAGCGCGTATATTTCCACGGCGGAATCGCAAAAAGTCGTCAACTTTATCAAGGACCATAACGAAGCGTATTACGACGAAGAAGCGACGGCATTTATCAATAACACGCGCGGCGCGATCGGCGACGATCCTGCAAGCGGGGATCGGGACGGCGTGATCGATCCGCTCTATATCGAAGCGTTGCGCTACGTCATTATCAGCGGCAGCGCGTCGATTTCCATGATCCAGCGCAAATGCTCGGCGGGATATAATCGCGCAGGGAAGATTATCGAATGGATGGAAGATATGGGCTATATTTCCGCATTCGACGGCGCGAAAGCTCGGAAAGTATTGATTACCAAAGAAGAATTTGAAAGCAAATACGGACCGTTGTAAAATTTTTCAAATTATTTTTAAAAACAGGCGTACAGTTGTCATATTAAATGTGTTATACTGTACGCAGAAAAGGAAACTCAGAAGATGTTATCGAAAAAACTTTTCGGTGTAATTTCCTTGGGTTGCGATAAAAACCGCGTCGATACGGAAAAACTGCTCGGACTGTTGAAGGAGCGGGGCTGTCGATTGACGGACGACTTGTCCAAAGCGCAAATCGTGATCGTCAATACGTGCGCGTTTTTGGAAAGCGCGCGAACGGAAGCGATTGAAACGGTTCTAGAATGCGCGGATTATAAACGCAACAAATTGGAAAAAATCGTGGTAACGGGTTGTTTACCGCAAAAATTTATCGATGAACTGTATCAACCGTTGCAGGAAGCGGACGTTTTTTTGGGAATTCAAGACTACGAAAAGATTTTCGAAGCGTTGGAAAATTCCTACCGCAAAAACGAACGGCAAAACTACGTCGGGCTCGGTTCAGATCGCTATCGGTTCGAGCGAGTGCTCACTACGGACGAGCACGTGGCGTATTTAAAAATCGCAGACGGCTGTTTCAATCATTGCACGTATTGTTTGATTCCCAAAATTCGCGGGAAATACCGTTCCTATCCGATGGAGAATTTGCTCAAAGAAGCGGAAGAATTGGGAGAGATTTCCGAACTTATTGTCGTTGCGCAAGATACGACAAGGTACGGCGAAGACTTGTACGGCGAAAATAAGTATGTGGAGCTTTTACAACGGTTATCGGGATTGGAAAATATCCAAAAGATACGGCTCTTGTATTGTTATCCCGACGTGATCGACGACCGTTTAATCGACGAGATTGCGCAAAACGACAAAATCTTGAAATACATCGATATTCCTTTGCAGCATTCTGAAGACCGTGTGTTAAAACTGATGAATCGCAAGGGCACGAGAGCGGGGTATTTGGCGCTTTTGAAAAAGCTGCGAGAAAGAATTCCCGGAATCGCAATCCGTTCGACGTTTATCACGGGTTTTCCGACGGAAACGGAAGCGGAATTTCAAGCGATGCAACGTTTTGTGCAAGAAGCCCAATTTTCTAGTTGCGGGTTTTTCGCGTATTCACGTGAGCCCGATACAGGCGCTTACCGCTTGCAACCGCAAGTCCATGCAGCTACGAAAAAACGCAGAGCGCGCGCCTTGTACGCTTTGCAGGAACAAATTTCCGCGCAACTACTGTCAGGGTTTGTCGGAAAAGAGTTGGAAGTCCTGTGCGACGGAATCGACTACGAAAAGGGCTGTTTTGTCGGCAGATCGTATTTAAGCGCGCCGGATATTGACGGGAAAGTATATTTCCACGCGACGGAAGCGACGCAGGGCGAGTTTTATAAAGTGAAAATCGAGCGTGCGGACAGTTACGATTTGTACGGAAGTACGCAAGAATATATTATGGAGAATTAAGGAGAACTACTTATGAATTTACCTAACAAAATTACTATGACGCGAATTTTTATGATCCCCGTATTCGTCTTATTCTTTTTCTTGGACGAAATTCCTTTTAATTACGGCATTTCCGCGATTATTTTCGCGGTAGCAGCGTGTACGGATTTTATCGACGGACATATCGCGCGTTCGAGAAAACTCGTTACCAATCTTGGAAAATTCCTTGATCCGATCGCGGATAAAGTATTGGTTTCTACGGCAATGATTTTGTTGCTCACGATGACGGGTTCTTTATTTGTGAAATTGCCCGATATCGCAGAGCCTTTGTATATCGCTACTACGATCGCGATTTGCGTGATTATGGCAAGAGAATTGATCATCAGCGCGTTCCGTCAAATCGCGGCGGCGCGTGGGCTTGTACTCGCGGCGGAAAAGCTCGGAAAATATAAGACGACGTTCCAAGACGTGTCTATTTTCGTGTTATTGCTTGCGGCGGATATCAACGGCACGGCAGGCGAAATTGCTTGTTACGTTGGGTTCGGCTTGTTCGCGGTTGCAACGATTCTTACCGTTTGGTCGGGTATTTCGTACGTCGTAAAGAACAAACAAGTATTGAAAGACGCGTAATTTGCGCACAATAGATTTGTAAGCCGCCAAGGAGACCGCACGCAAATGAAAAACGTATGCACCGTATTACAAAGAAACGTAAACGTTCTGATTGAGAACGGAGTCTTTTCCGCAATCAAAACGTTTTCCGAGTACGGTTGCGCGTTTGACGAATTGCGGGTTTTGCCGATCGACGATACGGACAGAATACGTAAAACGATCGATGGGTTGAAATCGGAATACGAAAATATACTGCTGTTAACGGAAAACCGCGCGTTAAAGACGGTTGCGAACGTGCTTTCGGGGACGCTTGGTCAAGGCTCGTTTTTAGGTGGAGTCAACGGCGCGGGAATGTACTCCGACGGTCAAACGACCTTGTATCTGTTATCGATCGACGATGATGAAACGGGCTTGGAGTATGCGAAAAACGTATGCTTGCCCAACTTCCAAAAACGGTACGGCGTTCGGTTTGATAAAACGGTCGTGCGGGCAATGGGCGCGAATATCGCGCACGTGGAGCAGTTATTGCGCAAAGCGCAATCGATTGACGGCGGTCGAATCAAGTATTTACATGCCCGTAAATACGACGAAGACGTTTTGGAGATTCGTTATGACGATAGCGCGCCGAAAATGCTTGTAGACGACGTTGTAAGGTTGTTTGCGGACGGGTTGGGGGATACCGTGTACGCGCTCACTGACGCTTCGTTGGAAGAACAGTTGATCGAGCTTTTGAAATTGCGCCGTAAAAAGATCAGCGTTGCGGAATCGTTTACGGGCGGTGGAATTGCGCGTCGGCTCACGTCCGTTTCCGGTGCAAGCGAAGTGTATTTCGAAGGATTGAACACGTACAATGAAGAATCGAAACTCCGCCGTTTGGGAGTCTCGGAATATACTTTGCGTACGGTTGGCGCAGTCTCCGATCAGACCGCGTATGAAATGGCGCTCGGGTTGTTGAATACGGGTGTTTGCGACGTTGCGATTGCGACAACGGGTTTGGCTGGACCGAATACCGACCGTTCCATGTTACCGATCGGGTTAAGTTTTATTGCGGTGGGCACAAAGGAGCAAATTTCCGTTTATCGGTATAAGTTTGACGGAAATCGAAAAGAAATCACGGAAAAAGCAATCAACTACGCTTTGTTTTTGGCATATAAGCAGTTGAAGAAATTATAAAAGAATAAAAAATCATTAGGAGATATAGAATGGCAAACGAAAAAAATACGGAAAAAATGAAGGCGCTCGACGCCGTACTCTTGCAAATTGAAAAGCAGTACGGGAATGGCTCGATCATGCGCCTTGGCGACGAAGCGGGGAAGACGGAGATCGAAGTTATTCCCACGGGTTGTTTAACTTTGGATTTGGCGCTCGGAATCGGCGGTTTCCCGCGCGGACGGATTATCGAAATCTACGGTCCAGAATCTTCGGGTAAAACGACGGTTGCGTTGCACGCGATCGCGGAAGCGCAAAGAATGGGCGGCGTAGCGGCGTTTATCGACGCGGAACACGCGTTAGACCCCGTTTACGCAAAGAAATTAGGGGTCAACTTGGACGATTTATACGTTTCTCAACCCGACACGGGCGAACAAGCGTTGGATATTACGGACGCGCTCGTAAGAAGCTCGGCGGTGGATATAATCGTTATCGACTCGGTTGCAGCGTTGACTCCGAAAGCGGAAATCGAAGGGGATATGGGCGACTCGCACGTCGGTTTGCAAGCCCGTTTGATGTCGCAAGCGTTGCGGAAATTGACGGCGATTGTCAACAAGTCGAAAACGTGCGTAATCTTTATCAACCAACTCCGTGAAAAAGTTGGGATTATGTTCGGGAATCCCGAAACGACTCCCGGTGGGAAAGCGTTGAAGTTTTACGCAAGTATCCGCTTGGACGTAAGAAAAATGGACGTATTGAAAGACGCGGACGGCGCTATGGGTAACCGTACGAAAGCGAAGGTAGTGAAGAACAAGCTCGCTCCCCCGTTCAGACAAGCGGAATTCGACATCGTTTTCGGAGAAGGGATTTCGAGAGAAGGCTGTATTTTGGATATGGGCGTGCAATACGATATTATCGGCAAGAGCGGCGCGTTTTTCAGCTATAACGGAAGCAAGATTGCGCAAGGTCGTGAAAAGGCTAGAATCTTCTTGAAAGAGAACCCTGAAGTCCGTGCGGAAATTGAACAAAAAATCCGCGACGTTGCAAAAGGGAAAACGGACGAAACGGAAGAAGTTGAAGAATAAAATTATATGCAAAAAAACCGCGTGGACGCATACCTGTCCGTGCGGTTTTAAATTTTATAGAGTTTTTTGCGTTATAAGAAAAGTATTTTCTTCCAAACGATTGACTTTTCAGTAAATATATTGTAAAATAGTATTGATAAAGAAAGTTATACATCGGATTATGAAAAAATCCGTTACAATAATCGTTTTATCAATACTAATTTTAATACAGGAGGCGCAAAAATGCACAACGTTAATTTGAGCGTCCTGTTTCTCGCAGCGTTACCCGCTTGGGTAAGCATTGTCAGCGTCGTAGTCGCCGTTTTGGCGGTAGTCGGCGTGATCGGTTTATTCGTTCGTCAAAAAGCAGGCGAAAAGAAAGTGGGCTCTGCCGATGCAAGGGTTCGCAAAATCGTTACGGAAGCGGAAGCGGAAGCCGAACGGATTAAAGCGCAAGGCAAAGAAGAAAGCAAAAGAGTTTTGAAAGAAGCCCTTTTAGAAGCAAAGGAACAGGATTTAAAATTAAGAAACGAATTCGAACGCGAAACGAAAGAAAAGAAAGCGGAAATCCAACGTATGGAACAACGCTTAACGCAAAAGGAAGATGCGTTAGATAAGAAAACGGAAGCGCTCGAACAACAAAAGAACAACCTGTTGAAACAGGAAGACGAAGTCCGTGCGTTGCAGGACAAACTCAATTCCCAACACGAATTGATGATTCAGGAATTGGAGAAAGTTTCGCAACTTACGCGCGATGAAGCAAAGCGGTTGTTGACGGAAGAAATTCTCGACGCGACCCGCCATGACGTTGCGGTCCAAGTTCGCAACATGGAACAGCAAGCAAAGGACGAAGCGGACGTCAACGCGAAAAAAATCATCGCGCTCGCCATTCAAAAATGCGCGGCGGATCAAGCTTCGGAAATTACCGTTTCGGTCGTACCCTTGCCCAGCGACGACATGAAAGCGCGGATCATCGGCCGCGAAGGTCGGAATATTCGAGCGCTCGAAAACGCTACGGGTATCGAACTCATCATCGACGATACGCCCGAAGTAGTCATCTTGTCGGGATTCGATCCCGTTCGCCGCGAGATTGCGCGGTTGTCGCTTGAAAAACTCATTAACGACGGTAGAATTCATCCGGCACGTATCGAAGAAACGGTTGAAAAAGTAAGCCGTGAAATGGATTTGCAAATCAAAGAAGCAGGGGAAGCCGCGGTCTTTGAAGCCGGAATCTTCGGGTTGCATCCCGAGCTTATTAAATTGATTGGTCGCTTGAAGTTTAGAACGAGCTACGGTCAAAACGTATACAAGCATTCCGTTGAAGTTTCTATGCTCGCAGGGCAAATGGCAGCGGAGCTCGGTTTGGACGTGAATTTCGCAAAACGCGCGGGTTTGTTGCACGATATCGGTAAGGCGGTTGACCAAGAACAAGAAGGGACGCATATCCAAATCGGCGCGGATCTCGCGAAGAAATACAAAGAAAACGCGAATATCGTCAATGCGATTATGGCGCACCACGGCGACGTTGAACCCAAGACCATCGAAGCAGTGTTGATTCAAGCTGCAGACGCGATCTCGGGCGCTCGTCCCGGAGCAAGACGTGAAATGGGTTCGAACTACGTGAAACGTCTTGAAAAACTGGAAGAAATCGCGTCAAGCTTCCGCGGCGTTGACAAGAGCTACGCGATCCAAGCGGGTAGAGAAGTCCGCGTAATCGTAAAACCCGAACAAGTCGATGACGCGCAAGCGTTGTTCTTGGCGAAAGACATTGCGAAAAAGATCGAAATGGAGTTGGAATACCCCGGTCAAATCAAAGTCAACGTCATTCGGGAATTCCGCGGCGTAGAATACGCGAAATAATCAAAGTATACGAAAAAAAGAAAATCCCTTCTTGCGAGGGGATTTTCTCTCATTTTTCTTTTTTGTCAATCGGTGATGATTTTCGGTCGCCGTTCACAACGTATATTTTCGGGTAGATCATGGTTACTCACGACGTAGTCCACGTCGTTTAACGAGCACAAGTGGAACATGGACGTTTTATCAAATTTCGTACTATCGCACAGAAATACCTTTTTGGTAGCGTGTCCAATCATCGCTTTCCGAATAACGTTTTCTTCTTCAAAGCAGTCGTAAATCTCTCCGTTTTCGTCCACGGAAACCGCAGAGAAAAACGCGATGTCCGCATGGAAATTTTTCACCATTTCTTCCGCGTAATGCCCGACGAGTACCGATCGATTGTTTTGGGAAACGTGTCCGCCTGTGGAGTACGCCGCAATGTTGTTTTTTGCGAGCAAAGAAAGGGTGTCGATTCCATTGGTAATCACGCGAATATTTTTAAACTCCGACAGATATTCGGCGATAAAAAACGCGGAAGTCGTTCCGTCCAAAAAGATCAAATCGCCGTGCTTGATTAATTTAAT
>JAFVRU010000047.1 GCA_017504065.1 Clostridia bacterium | reverse complement strand
GTTCGCAAGCAGAGAAATGCGCAGGTTTTCCGCGGCGATTTTCTCCATCATCGCGTACCTGTCCCCTTCGTTTGCCAAATCGGCGGGGTAATAACGGACTTCCACTCCGTACGTTTTGTTCGTTTCCGAAGCCAAAGCCTGCAACTTATCCGCGCTCCTGCCCGTTAGCAATAATCCGTAGCCGCGCTTTGCCAAGGCGGTTACAAACGCTTTCCCAAGTCCGCCCGTTGCGCCCGTGATCAGGGCAAATTTCTTTGCGTTAGTTTCTTTCCGTTCTTGCATAGTTCCCACCTGTTACCAAAGATCGTCCAAGTCGAACCCGAACGCCTGTACCACTTCTACGTGTTCCGAAATCGCCATATCCCGCGGTTTTACCAGCCAACCGCCGTTGCCGTCGAGATCGATCCCGAATTTTTTATACGCGTACCATACGAGATGCGCGCATTGCGTTCCTTTGATATTTTTACGGAATTTTTTAGAAAACAACCCGATCGTAAACCGATACGGCACGCCCATAAGCTCCGTTTTTGCGTATTCCGCAATTTGCGTTTTCAAAGCTTCGTCCACTTTCGGGCGTAAGACCATGTAATTCGCCAAACTCTCAAAAGAATTGTCGGCGCTATTGAGCGTACTCTTTGTTCCCGGACTCATCGCTTCCGCAATCAAACGCTGCTCCCCGTCCACGACCAAGGCGGCATGTCCGTAACGAAGCCAGGAAACCCGCGTTGTGGACGTTACGAGAATATCCCCGTCTTGTAGCGCACAAATCGGCGCGACTCCGTCGATATACTCCGAATACGTAAAGATATTAAAATGGTCTACGACGATATCGAAATCGTAAAACAACGCGTTTTGAATTCGTAAAATCCTTGCCGTATTATTCTCCGCCAACAGGTCGTCGATGCCGAGTTTGGTCAAACCCGTTTGGTAATATAACGTACGGTAATCTTCTTCCGTTTTCTCCTTTTTCGCTAAAATCGGCGCGATATCCACTTTCTCGTAATCGGGCAACCAATGCTCCCAATTCTTTCCCGTATAAATTGCGCCGATCTGCAAAAAACCCAAAACGCCGCTAATGAAAATGAATACGCTTAAAAGTATGACGAGCGCTCTCTTGCGTTTCGTCATACGCTTTTTCGCAGGCTTCGCAGATTTTTCAGACTTTTCAGGTCCTTGCGGTGCTTCCTGCGGCTGTATTCCGTTGTCGTTTTGTTCCAATTCTTCCATATCCTTTCTCAACCGTCTCTCAAAGGGCGTACGTTCTTGCGCCGAAAATCGTCGAGCCGATTCGCACGACATTACTCCCTTCTTCTATGCAAAGTTGATAATCCCCGCTCATACCCATGGACAGGTATTCGACTTCGGGGGATTGCGTTTTCGCCCACTCGAACAACGCGCGCATTTTTCGAACGAGCGCGCGCAATAGCGGTTCGTCGTCCACATCGGGGAGCATCGCCATAAAGCCGCGAATGCGCAACCCGCGTTTTTCGGACACGCGACGGAATACTTCCTTAGCAGACTCGTAATTATACCCACCTTTCGAAGCTTCGTCGCCGATATTGATTTGCAATAAAATATCCGAAACCAGCCCTGCGTTTTGCGATTGTCTGTCCAACTCGTCCACCAAGGAATCCCGATCGCAGGAATGATACAAATCAATCTTTCCGAGCAAATATTTGATTTTGTTCGTCTGCAAATGCCCGATGAAATGCCGCGAGCAGGGCAAAACTGCGTCGTTTTTATCCCGAAATTCCTGCGGTTTGTTCTCTGCAACGGCGTCTACGCCCGCGCGTATCGCCGCATTGATCGCTTCAGGGGATTGCGTTTTCGTTGCCGCTACCAGCAACACTTTCTCGCCGAACGCGTTCCCGTTTGCAAGCGTTTTTTGTATTTCTTTTACGTTCTCGGCTATCCCGAACATCTCCTAAACCGCCTTTGATTTCTTACTCATCAGTATACTCCTTTTCCCCGTATTTGTCAATCCTACGCCCCTATTTCCGCAGAAAACTTGCAAAAAAATAAAATTTTTTGCTGTTTTTTCACTTTTCTTTCTCTTTTCGCTTGCTTTTTGACCAGAAAATAGGTATAATTAAAATAATAGATTGAAAAGTCGGGGTTAATCAATATTTTAAATGAATACCGAAGAACTTAAAACATTTATCTTCTTATCGAAAGTAAAAAACTTTACGCTGGCAGCCGAGCAGTTGTATATCGCGCAATCGACCGTTACCAACCGTATCGGGGAATTGGAAAAAGAGCTTGGGAAGCGTTTATTTACGCGCGGTTCGAAAACCGTCAAGCTTACGGAAGCGGGCGAAATCTTTTTGCGGTATGCGGAACGTATTTTGGAGCTGCAATCCACTTCCATTGAAGAAATGAACGCATTGTCCAGCCATAGTCGTAAATTTTCTATTGGCGCGATCAACGCGTCCTACGAAAGTTGCGTAAAACCTTTGGTGGACGAGTGCTTAAAAAACAACTCCATTACGTCGATCAAGGTTATGCTCGGACATTCGCTAGATTTGATTCAAAATTTACAGGATAATATGCTCGACATGGTCTTTTCGGCGATTCCTTTGAAACGGATGGGGTTCAAGTGCGACGTTTTTGACGTAGATCGCGTGGTTTTGGTTTGCAAAAAAGGCGCGAACGAGTACCCGAAAGGAATTACGAAATCGCAGCTTGCGAAAATCCCTTATTTGATGTGCGATTTTACGTTGAGTGAAGCGGGCGTATTCATTCGCTCCCTGTTCCCGAAAAATCATATTTTCCGATTGGACGTGGACAACTCGTCGAAGCTGCTGCCCTATTTAGAAAACGGATTGGGGTATTCTTTCTTGCCCTACAAATTCGTCAAGGATAAGTTAGACGCGGGAATCTTGGAAGAAATTACGTTAAACGATTTCAAAGCCCCGAACGTTACGACCTATCTTTTGTATCGCCAAGATTACAACGTAGATCGGTTTTTGAAAAATCAATTCGACGAAGACGAAGAATAAGTACATACAAGGAAATTACGCGGACAATGAAAAAATTGTCCGCGTTTTATTTGCGTTTTTTTGCGGCGGTGTGGTATAATAGGAATAGAAATTAGCGATAAGGAGCTTATTTATGATCAATACGTTTTGTAAAAAACCGCTTTGGGAAGTTTCGCAAACGCTTGTCAAAGTCGCCGCGGGAGCACAAAAGGCGGACTTGGTAATTACGGGAGCAAATCTCGTCAACGTTTGCACGAAAGAAATTTTGCCGAATATCGACGTCGCCGTTAGCGAAGGTCGGATCGCGATGGTCGGAAACTGCGCGCATTGTATCGGAGAAAACACGCTCGTGATTGCCGCGAACGGGAAATATCTCGCGCCCGCGTTCATGGACGGGCATATTCACGTCGAATCTTCTATGCTCTCCGTCGGTGAGTACGCAAAAGCCGTCGTAGCGCACGGTACGAGCGGGATCTTTATGGATCCGCACGAAATTTGTAACGTTTTGGGGTTAAACGGTGTGAAATATATGCTCGAAGACGCCAAACGGACGCCTTTGAAAGCGATGCTCACCACCCCGTCCTGCGTGCCTGCAGTTGCGGGATTTGAAGATACAGGCGCAAAAATCGACCCTGAACACGTTGCCGAAACTATGACTTGGGACGCTTGCGTCGGCTTGGGCGAAATGATGAACTTCCCCGGGATTCTCGGCGCGAACCCGCATACGCACGGGATCGTTGGAGAAACGCTGAAAGCAGGGAAAATTCCTACGGGACATTACTCTTTGCCCGAAACGGATAAAGGCTTGAACGCTTATATAGCTTCGGGGGTGCGTTGCTGCCACGAATCCACCCGCGAAGAAGACGCGCTCGCAAAAATGCGGTTGGGCATGTACGCGATGCTCCGCGAAGGCTCGGCGTGGCACGATTTACAGGAAGTCGTCAAAGCGATTACAAAACACGAAGTCGATTCCCGTTTTGCGTGTTTGATTTCCGACGATACGCACCCGAATACG
>JAFVRU010000046.1 GCA_017504065.1 Clostridia bacterium | reverse complement strand
TGTGATTTTACTTTTTATTGTAGACGCATTACAAAATACTCTTGCAATCTTTTCAAAAATAGCGGAAAAAACGGGCGTGGAAAACGGACTCGTAAAAGTGTTATTGAAGATTATCGGGGTCGGTTATCTGACGGAATTCGGGGCTGGAATTTTGAACGATTTCGGTAGCAATGCCGTAGCGGATAAAGTGGTTTTATGCGGAAAAATTACCATCATCGTATTGTCCATTCCCATTCTGGAAGGGCTGCTGACGACGGTCGGCGGATTTTTGAAACTGCTATGAATAGCTCGAACCGATTGCGCAGGAAACGCCTAGTTTTTATACTCGTCTTTTTTATAAGTTTATGCACAATTTTTTTGTTTGGAATATATAAAGACGGGGGACAAGTTTCGCGTGCCGTTGCGGAAGATCTATCGGGGGGGAACGAGCTCAATGAGAATATTCAAGACCAAATTGAGCATTTGGATTTGGCTGCGCTGGAAGAATATTTAAATTCTCTTGGATCGTTTAACGATAAAAGCGTCGGGGAACGGCTTTTGGAATATATTCAAGGCGACGCGTTTGATTATTCGGGGTTTTGGAAGCAAATTTCGGACGTTTTATTGTCGAAAGTTGCGGAAATTTTGCCGTCGTTTGCCTGTATCGCCGCCGTAACCCTTTTATCGGGCTTGGTTTCCACGCTAAAGAGCGACGCGGTTGGGCATACGTCGTCGTCCATGATTTCATTAATTACGTATGCTGCGGCGTTGATTCCGCTTGTCGGAGTTTTGACGGAATGTTTTCAATCTTCGATGAGTAGCGTGTCGGAAATGCAAAAACAAATGCAAATTATTTATCCGATCATGCTTACGTTGATGGCGGCGAGCGGTGGAACGTTATCCGCCGCAGTATGCCGACCTGCCGTTGCGTTTTTCTGTACGACGATCGTTTCCGTGATAAAAAGCGTAGTATTTCCAATCGCCATTACGATCATTTTGTTTTCTTTGTCCGCAAATTTGACAAAAGAGCTGAAAATCAGTAAATTCACGGCGTTTTTCAAAAGTATCAACAAATGGCTAATCGGAATTTGCGTATCCGTTTTCGGACTGTTTTTCACGTTGCAGGGGATTACGGCTGCGTCCTACGACGGAATTGTACGCAGAGCGGCGAAATATGCGATCGGCAACGGAGTTCCGATCGTCGGCGGCTTCTTGTCGGGCGGGTTCGATCTAGCGGTTGCAGGCAGCGTTTTGATTAAAAATTCGCTCGGAAGTATGGGAATATTTTTAATGATTTCCGTATTGTTCGAGCCGTTGTTGCTACTCATTTCCGTAAATATATTGTTGCGCCTAACTGCGGCGATTACTCAACCGTTCGGGGATAGCAAAATTTCCGATTTTCTGGGGGAAACTGCCGAGAATTTGCATTATTGTACTGCGGGATTGCTCTTTACGGCGTTTTTGTATTTTTTATCCATCGTATTAATGGTTTACAGTTCGGAGGCTTTGTTTTGAACGGATATTTGTTAAGCGTCATCGGTACGGTATTGATAGCGGCGGTCATCACGGCGATCTTGCCCGACGGAAAGACTTCGGCGGTCATCAAAAACGTTACCAAACTCGCGTGTGTCCTTGCGATTCTCGCGCCGATACTCGGTTTTTTTGCGACGGGGGAGCTCGACGGACAAGATGAAAATTCTCAAACCTTTTTTTCACAATCAGTCATACAAACGGATGATCGATTCATAAAGTATTATTGTTCCATGCGAATACAAGCGACGGAAGCGACGTTGGAAAAGGAGTTATCAGATCAATATTCTGCTTCTACAGTAGTAACACTTACTTGGAATCTGCTCGAAGAAAAGGTGGATAACCGATATTTGTCGGAGAAGATTCAAATTGTGCGCATAAACGTCGTTTTTGAAGAAGAGCCGAGTGCGGAGGTGAAAAAAGCCGTGTGGGAATACTTAACGAAAAACTATTGCAGCGAGGTGTTGATTGAATAATAATACATATTCGCCGAAAGAACCGAAAAGCAAGTTTTTAAAAAGCAAGACGAAAGATTTTCTATTGCTAGCGATACTTGCCTTACTCTTATTCTTTACGGCTTGGAAAATTTTTCGTGGAAAAGATACCGATTCGTCAAGCGTTACGCAAATGACCGAATCAGAGCAAAAAATAGCCCGAATTTTGGAAGAAATCGACGGAGTCGGAGATGCCGAAGTGATCGTATGTGAAACGGAAGACGGGGTAAAAAGCGCGGTAGTGGTGTGCGAAGGGGCAAGGGATTTTACCGTTGTGCTCGACGTACGGGAAGCGGTGGCTGCGGCGCTGGGAACAGAACAATCCGCTGTCAAGATTTATTTAAAAAAAGAATAAAGGAGTAAATATATGTCAAACAAAAAGAAAATTATCGTAATGTCGTCCTTGGTGCTTTTATTAGCGGTAACCGCTGTGTTTAACTTTGTGTTAGCAAATACCGATACGACCGTTTCGGCGGATAACGGCGTTACTACGGCGAACTATTTCACCACCTACCGCTCCGAGCGAACAACGACGAGAAATGAAGAACTCGTACAGTTGGATAGCGTTATCGCGTTATATGAAGAAGGCGATGAAAAGTACGAAGCGGCGACGGAAATGAAAATGGAAATCGTTGCGTCGATGGAAAAGGAACTC
>JAFVRU010000045.1 GCA_017504065.1 Clostridia bacterium | reverse complement strand
TTCCTCCTTAATAGAACATACCTGCATTTTGGTCTGCCCATTTGTCTTCATACAACCCTTCGGGGTCGTTCGTGCTTGCCGCCAGAAATACGTCTTTCGGTTCGAGTTTGAGTATTTCGACAGCGGGTGGTGTGTAGTTACTCATCATACTATCATCTCCTTTTATTATTTCGGCTTTCACCGTTGATGCTGATTTTAATACAATGTTTCTTGGTCCGTCCACTTATCGGTAACAAGACCTTCGCCACTAGGATCGTCCAAGTCTTGCTTACAGGTAAACGTAACCGTCTTTTCGTACGTTTTCGTTTCGCCGTTCAAAAGATACGTGCCCGTATACGTGATCGTATATTCGCCCGTTTCCGTTGGCGTGAAGCTTGCCGCACCGTTTTCTACGTCCGATTTCGAGCAGGTATAGATCGCTTGCGTTTCGCCCGACTTCGTAACCGTTACGGTATAATCCGTGACATTGATAAGCGTCGTGGGCGCTACGACCGCAATCGCGCTATCCTTGTAATATTCGCTCTCGTACGAAATTCCTTCCATGACAGGCAAGAATGCGTCGGCATTGAGCCAAATATCGCAAAGACTTACGTTGAGCGTATTCGACGGACTGTAGACTCTCAAACCGAGCCGATGGATCTTACCGCTCACACCGCCAAATACGTAGCCGTTTTCCGTTTCGGAAACAAAGCCCCAAGCTTGCAACGTCGTAAGGTTGAAATCCAAACAGGTATACTGCTTCGCTTTCAACGGCGCTCTTACCGCGCCCGTTTCGGGCGAGCCGTGGAAGAACAGATATACGTCGTCTTCCCCTGCGTTATAGAACACGAGCGTCATCGACGACAAGTTCCCAAGCGCTACGGCATTGACGTATTCCCCAGAGATGGAGTTCACGCCGCCTGCGCCCGAGAGTACAATCCCGTTTTGCGCCGTGGAGTTGACGCTGCCGCTCTTCGTGCCTGCCGTATAGAAGTCCGCATACGCGTCCTTGATGTTCATTTTGTCCGTAGTGTTCGTGAAGAACAGCGTTTTATTGACCGTAAACGATTCGTCATACGCGCTGATCTTGTATTCGATACGGTACGAATAGTTCTTTTTCGGGATAATGCCCGTCAAAACGCCGTTATCGACTACCAGCTCGCTTGCAGCGACTTCCGTTTCGTACATTTGATCGGAGAGTCCGAAAGATTCGGAGTTGACGCGGTTTACGAAATCACGATGGAATTTGTAGACTTTCCAACTCGTCAACGTTGCGGTATCGCCGCTTTCCAACGCAAGGTCGGGTTTATCCGTCGCCGTCAACGTATACGTTGTTCCCCCGTCTTTCATATCGACGATTTTGTTCAATTCCGTCAGGAATACGGGTTTATCAGAGAGAACCTTAAAGGTTACCGTAACCGACAAATCTTTCACGCTCTTGTCGTAATCTACGTAAGACGTGGAATATTCCACCGTATATACGCCCGTCTGCAAAAGATCGATCGTCATACTCGCAGGCGACGTACTGACGTCCGAAAGTACTACCGAGCCGTCGGGCGCTGTAACTTTGTAGTTATAAGAGCCCAACCCCGTCAGGGAAGCTTTGCCGATCGTAAGCGACGTATCTTGTTCGTAGAATTCTTCATACACGGGAGCTTCGAGCGTAGGAGCTTCGAACGCGCCTTCGTTGACTCCGAATCTAGAAAGATACAATTCCAACCCCGCCGTCGCCGACGTTGCCGTGAACGTCAAAGGCAACAGTTCGCTGTTTTGGGAAACCATCTTCCAACCGACTACCGCCGCTTGATACCCGAACGAATCGGGATTAAACAACGCATAGCCCTTGGGCGCGATGGTGAATTCCATACCGTTGTTGACCTTGAACGTTGCCGTCGTTTCCCCTGCGTTATAGACCATAAACCGCAGGAATTTCGCTTGATATCCGACGTTGAGCGAGTTGGTATACACGCCCGACGCTTTCGTACCGTCCGATTGCAGGATAAAGCCGTTTTTCGCTTCGTTTACGGAGAGATCTCCGCCCACTCTCGTTTCGTCGTAGAAGTTTTGATAGCGATCGGAAAGCAATGTCGTTGCTTCGTCCGCATATACGTGTTGAATGAATTGCGCGCACAACCCGTCGGAGTTTCTTGCCGTATAGACGATTCTATGATCAATACCGCGAAGGAGATAGAACGAAGTAGGATTGTTCGCTCGTACGCCGTTGACATAGCCGTGTACGTTATGGCTGTAATCATATACTTCGCCCGCTTTACCAGCGCCGTTGAAACGACCGCCGTACAGTTCTACCTGCCAAGAAACTTGGTCTTTGGAAAGCGCAAATTCGGGAATGGTATACGTCGTACCGTTTCCTTGCCCGAATACGTCCGTAAGACGGTTCGTATTATTGAACGTAGGCACAGCGCCCACCGCGATCATAATACGCTTTTCTACCGTTTCTTTCTCGCCTTCTTCGTTTGCATTTACAGCCGTAGCCGTATACGTTACGGTGTACTCGCCTTTTGCCGACGGCGTAAACGCGTTATCCGTCAACGCGACGGGTTCGCCGTCAGGTCCGACGACTTCTACCGTTTGCGAAGCCGCATGCAAAGCCGTTGCCTTGGGTAACGTTACCGTTTCCCCCAATTCGTACGCAGCATAATACAAATTGCCGACGTTTTCGCCTTTGGGAAGCCGAATTTCCGGCGTCGTATACGCGAGCGCGTACATTTCGTCAATGTAAATATCGTAATCTTCGCCGCCAATAAATTGCGCGGTGAATCCGAACAGGAAGTTCTTGTCGTCGTATCCGTACTTATCTCGCAAATCGTTGACCGAAAGCTCAATATAGTTCCAACCGTATGCAAGTTTTTGCACGAATTTTTCCGTGTTCGATAACGGCGCGTGCGAATAGAAATTGATCGGTTGAGTTTCTTCGGAGTTATACACCCAGAACCCTACCGCATAACAATCGGATATGTCGGGGTTTTGGTTGACGCTCATCGCCCAATACGCCGTCGCCGACGCGCCTGCGGGTCTTGTCGAACCTTCGAGCTTGAATTTCAACGAACCGTTCCCGCCCTTGATATACGCAGGATCGGCATTATACGAAACACTCGACGGCGACCACAAATACCCCGACGGCAAATACCATGCCGCAAGATATTCTTCTTTGTCGCCCGATTCGATTTCCATATTCTTTCTTACGGGCGTTTTTACGATATCTTCCGTCGTAAGCACCGCGCGCAAGTTGTCGATATGGAATTTTCTGTAATTCGCCATCGCTTCTTCCACCGAACCCAACGTCGGAATCGCTTCTCGGGGCGAATCGAATACGATACGGAGCTCCGTTACGTAATCCAAATTCAAGAACTCGGAAACGAGATTACGGTCGATATCGAACGTAACCGTACCCGAAAATCCTGCGTCAACCGTTTTCTTCAGCGCGCTCGAAAGCTTCAAGCCCGTTTCCGTCAACGATCCGTATTGGAAATAGATATTCGTCGCATACGTATTGTCGCTGTGAACGTCCAATTTGATTTGCGAAACGTCCGAATAATCGGATTTTTCAATGTAGTCCGTATTCGTATCGATAACGATTGCAGGACGTTGCGTGTTGCTAAATCTACCGTTGACCGTAACCGCCGCGCT
>JAFVRU010000044.1 GCA_017504065.1 Clostridia bacterium | reverse complement strand
GCACCCCGACGTGTTTAACGTACTGTTGCAAGTTTTGGACGACGGGCGGATCACGGACGGGCAGGGCAGAACGGTGGACTTCAAAAATACCGTCGTGATCTTGACTTCGAACTTGGGCTCGACCGCGATACTCGACGGAATCGAGTACGACGGGGAGATTTCCGAAGAAGCCAAAGCGGAAGTGCAAAAATTGCTGAAAGCTTCGTTCAGACCGGAGTTTTTGAACCGCTTGGACGATACCGTGTTCTTCAAACCGTTGACGCGGACGGAAATCCGCAAGATCGTACGGCTTTTGTCGGAAGATCTCGTCAAACGGCTTGCGGAAAAGCAGCTTGGTTTGACGTTGACGGACGGAGCGGTGGACGCGATCGTGGACAAGGGCTTCGACCCCGTGTACGGCGCAAGACCGTTGAAACGGTATATGCAGCGGACGCTCGAAACGACGCTCGCAAAACAAATCCTTGCGGGGGATTTCACAACGGGCGAAACGTTGACGATCGACGTGGAAAACGGGGAACTCACAGTCAAAAAATAAAGTTGGAGTACGGATTTCTTGCGGGGAATCCGTACTTTTTCGAATTTTTTAAAAACTCTTTACTTTTGGCGCGGATTGTGTTATAATAGAGCGGAAAGGGAAAGGCTATGAAGATTATACATACGGGCGACGTACATTTGGGCGCGGCAATGCGGAATTTGCCGACGGAAAAAGCAAAATTGCGCAAGGCGGAAATTTCGGATACTTTTCGCCGTTTGACCATTTACGCGCGGGAAAACGGCGTGGGCGCGGTCTTGATTGCGGGCGATCTATTCGACGGAAACGACGTGCCGACGTCTTTAAAACAGGAAATTTTTTCCTTTATCCAAGCGGCGAAACCCGTCGCGTTTTTCTACGTTTCGGGCAACCACGACGGCGGACTTTCGCTCTCGGACGGCGCGCCTGAGAATTTTTACGTATTTTCGGACGCTCGCGGTTGGAAAAGCTACGATCTTCAAGACGGCGTAACCGTAACGGGAATTGATTCCCAATACGCGGACGAATCTCGTTACACGCGGCTCGCGCTGCGCCCCGAACGCTACAATATCCTGCTCATGCACGGGGATACCGCTTACGGGGGAGAGAAGATTCCGCTTACGTATTTGCAAAACAAGGGGATTGATTATTTGGCGCTCGGGCATATCCATATTCCCACGTTGACGGCGGAACGCTTGGACGGCAGGGGGCATTACCGCTATTGCGGGTGTTTGGAAGGGCGTGGGTTTGACGAGTGCGGTAAACGCGGGTTTTTCCTGTTGGAAGTCGGTGGCGGACGGCTACTCGACGAGAAATTCCTGTCCCTGTCCAAACGGGAAATCGTTCAGCGTTACGCGGATATTTCCGCTTGTAAAACCTATTTCGACGTCGAACGCGCAGCCGAAGAAGCCCTGAAAACCGAACCGAGCGGGAATATCGTCAAGCTCGTTTTGCGGGGCAGCTACGGCGTAGGATTGCGGAAGGATTTGTCCTTGCTTTCGGAAAGGTTGAACCAGCGGTTTTTCTACGTAAAAGTCGTGGATGAATCGCGGTTGGCGATCGATTATCGGCAGTTCGAAGCGGACTTGACCGAGCGCGGGGAATTCGTGCGCGAAGTGGGCAGGTACGAGATGAATGAAGAATTGCGCGCGGAGATCTTGGAAGTGGGATTAAAGGCGCTGTGCGGGGAGGAGATCGATTTATGAGATTGCTTTCCTGTTACATTGCGGGGTTTGGGAAATTCCAAAACCGCGCCTTCGATCTTTCGGGGAAGATCGTCGTATTCAAAGAAGAAAACGGGTGGGGAAAAACCACGCTCGCGGATTTTATCAAATGTATGCTGTACGGCATGGACGCAGGCAGGGGCAAGGCGGTTGCCGCGAACGACCGCTTACGCTACGAACCTTGGCAGGGCGGCGCGTACGGCGGTTCGCTCGTGTTCTCCGTCGCAGGGAAAACGTACCGAGTGGAACGCTCGTTCGGGCGTACGCCCGCGCAGGACGTCGGGCGGGTGTTCGACGGGAATAACTTGCTTTCCTACGAATTCGGCGAACGGGCGGAGTTCTTGGGCGAAAAACTGTTCGGAGTAAACGCCGAAAGCTATCAAAGAACGGTATACGTGCCGCAGGGCGAAATCCCGACGGACGGGCTGCCCGAAGACTTGAAAGGCAGGCTTTTGGCGCTGCTTAGCGCAGACGGAAACGGGGAGAGCGGCGGCGCGATCGCGCGGCTGGACGAAGCGGAACGCGCGCTGCGGGCGAAACGCAAGCCCGCGAAAGGCAAGCTCGACGCGATCGACGAGCAGTTGGAAATTTTGGCTCGGCAGGAGCAGGCGAGCGAGAACAATCTCGCGAAAGCCAAGGAAATCCGCGGGGTCGCGGCGGGTATGGAAACGCGCATGCGGGCATTGTCGGAAAAGCTGCAATCGCTCCGCGCGGCGATCGAAGAAAAGAGCCGCCAAAACGAACGGGCGGCGAAACGGGAAACTCTGCGGGAGTTGGAGCTCGGCGCGGAAACGTCGCGGCAGGAATTGCAAACGTTACGCGCGTTTTTTGGCGCGACCGATCCCAAAACGCTCAACGTAACGGGTTTGGAACAAGCCGTTTCCGAGTTCTATTCCACAAAAGAACGGGTGGAAGAATTAGAGCGCAGATGCTTGGACGAGAATTTGCCTGCGCAGGACACTTCGGCTTTGGAAACGGAAGCGGAGCTTTGCCGTCAAAAAGTGGCGGAGTACGAAGCGGCGATGCGGGACGACGGGGTCGGAAAACCCGTAAAACCCAAGACGAAAACGGTGATCCCGCCCAAGCGTAAAAGCAATTTTTGGATTTTGCTGATCGCGCTGTTTTGCGCGACGTTCGGGGCGATTTATTGCGCTAGCAAACCTGCGATCGGGCTTACGCTACTCGGCATAGGCGCTTTGGGCTTGCTGTTCGTATTTTTTCGAACTCTACCGAGAAAGATTGTCAAAGACGCGGGGGAAAATCCTGTTCGAACGGCTACGGACGACGTGGATTTGCAGCTCGCGATTGCGTACGAAACGGCGAAAACGGAGCTCAACGCCTTGTTGCAAAAAATTCAAACGGCGCGTTCGGACGCGCGGCGTTCACAGGAAGAACTGTTGTCCGAGCGGGAAGCGTTACGCGGGAAGCTTGCGGGCTTGGAAACGGGCATACGCAACTTTTTAGGCAATTTCCGTTTTGCGGAGCTGTACGATTACCGCGCGGCGGTAACGACGCTAAAAGCGAATATGTCGGCGATAGAGCGCGCGGAAACGGACTCGGCGGACTATGAACGGCGGCTTCGGGAATTTACCGCGGACGTACCGCAAGGCGACGGGCAATTCGTAGGGGGCGGGGAATATTTCCAAGCGGATATGCAAACCTTAAAATTGGAGAGCGTTGCAACCGAAAGAGAGCTTGCGGAACTCGCCGAACAGCGGACGTTATCTATTCGGGAAGCGGAGAATTTCGAAACGGCGATCAATCCCAAGGACTTGCTCGCGCAGCGCGCATTTTTGGAAGAAGAAAAAGCGCGTTTGGAAAAACGGTATACCGCGGTCCGCGCGGCGAAAGAGCTTTTGCTTCGCGCCAAAGAGAATATGGCTTCCAAGTATTTAGAACCCGTAGCGAAAGGCAGCCGAGCGTATTTGGCTATACTCGCGGCGGATGGGGAGAAAACGCTCCGATTTACGGGCGAAGGCGCGCCTGTGTTCGAAGATTACGGCGGCTTGCGCGAGATGGCGTATTATAGCAAGGGCTCGAAAGAGCTCACGGGGCTGTGCGTGCGTTTGGCGCTTGCGGACGCGGTGTTCCAAAAAGAACCGCCGCCCCTGATTTTGGACGATCCGTTCGTGAATTTGGACGATGAAAAAACGGAACGCGCGAAAGCGCTTGCGCGGAAGCTTGCCGAGCGGTATCAGATTCTCTATTTTACGTGCAAAGAAGAACGGAAGCTTTGATGAGAACAAAACGCCTTTTCGCGAATGAAAATTTCGTGAAAAGGTGAAAAATTTTACGGAAATTATTGACAAGATTTTCCAAAGAAAATATAATAGAAATAACGGCGTTTCACGCGCCTTGCATACGCGCGAGCTTTCGCGCAAAAGGAGAGTTTATGTCTACGGTAAAGACGCTATTAAAAAGCGTTAGACAATACAAAAAACCGTCTTTGATCACGCCGATCTTTATGGCGGTGGAAGCGTTTTGCGAATGTTTGATTCCCTTTTTCATGGCGAAGATGATTAGTGCAGACGTTTTGGCGGAAAGCGGAGCGATGGCGCATATTTTAAAATACGGCGTCATTTTGCTCGTACTTGCGGCAGGCTCGATTACGAGCGGCGTTTTGGCAGGGCAGTTCGCAGCGACGGCAAGTTGTGGGTTTGCGAGCAATTTACGTCACGATTTGTTCTATAAAGTACAAAAATTCTCGTTTGCGAACGTGGATAAATTTTCCACGTCGTCGCTTGTTACCCGTTTGACGACGGACGTTACCAACGTGCAACAGTCCTACCAAATGTGTTTGCGAATCGCTATTCGCGTGCCACTCCAGTTTATTTTCGCGATTATTATGAGCTTTTCGATCAACGCGAAACTTGCGTGGATTTTTATTGCGATCGTACCGCTTTTAGCTTTTTTCCTGTTCGGAATCATGCGGATTGTTATGCCGTTTTTCCGTCGGATATTCAAAAAGTACGACGCGCTTAACAATTCCGTACAAGAAAACGTCGGCGGGATTCGCGTTGTGAAATCCTTTGTGCGCGAAGGCTACGAAACGGAGAAATTCGAAAACGCGGCAAGCGAAGTACGGAACGATTTCACGCGCGCGGAAAAAATTCTTGCTTTGAACAACCCGATCATGACTCTGTTTATAAACGTTGCGGCGGTGCTCATTTCTTTCTTGGGCGCAAAGCAAATCGTGCAGTCGGGAACTTTGAGCGGGGAGTTTACCCCCACCGAGCTCTCGGCGCTGATCACGTACGGTATTCAAATTTTGTCCTGCTGTATGATGTTCTCGATGGTGTTCGTCATGATCACGATGTCTTTCGAATCGGCAAGACGTATTTCCGAAGTTCTCAACCAGGACTCCGATTTGGCGAGCCCCGAAAGTGGCGAAAGGGCGGTTCGGAACGGTTCGGTACGGTTTGAAAACGTAAGCTTTAAATACTCGGCGAAAGCGGGTCGATACGCGCTCTCGGATATCGATTTGGAGATCGGCTCGGGCGAAACGGTGGGGATACTCGGCGGAACGGGTTCTTCGAAAACGACGCTCGTGCAGCTTATTCCGCGTTTGTACGACGTGTCGGAAGGGAACGTTTACGTCGGCGGCGTGAACGTCAAAGACTACGATTTGGACGCGCTCCGCAAAGACGTGGCGGTCGTGCTGCAAAAGAACGTATTGTTCTCGGGCACGATTAAAGAGAATTTGCGTTGGGGGGACGCGGACGCGACGGACGAAGAACTCGAACGGGTTTGTAAGCTCGCGCAGGCGGACGAGTTTATCCGCTCCTTCCCCGACGGCTACGATACGTATATCGAACAGGGCGGGACGAACGTTTCGGGCGGACAAAAGCAACGGCTTTGTATCGCGCGGGCGTTGCTCCGTAAACCCAAGGTGCTGATCTTGGACGACTCGACTTCGGCGGTAGATACCAAGACGGACGCGCTCATTCGTCGGGCGTTCGCGGAAGAAATTCCCGATACCACGAAGATCATCATTGCGCAACGCATTTCGTCCGTGGAACACGCGGATAAGATCGTCGTATTGGACGGCGGAAAAATTATCGCTTGCGGCGATCACGAAACGCTGTTGAAAACGAGCGACGTTTACCGTGAAACGTACGAAGCGCAGACCAAGAGTCGATCGACGGAAGGGGGTGAAGCGTAATGGCGGAAGCAAAATCGTATACCCAAAAACCCCGTCCGATGCGCCCGATGCGCGGTCGCGGTATGCCTGTGCCCAAAGGCATGATTAAAAAAGGCACGCTCGGTAGACTTATCAAAATGGTGTTCAAGCACTATAAATGGAAGATGATTTTCATTTTCCTTTGTATTTTGATCAACTCGCTCGGGAGCTTGGTTTCGTCGGTGTTCGTGCAATCGCTCATCGACGACGTGATTACGCCGGGGGTAGCGAAAGGCTACGGCGCGGTCAGCGCGAAGCTGCTCGGGATCGTAATTACGATGTCGGCGGTGTACGGCACGGTCGTACTCGCGGGATTTTTCTGGCACAGGATCATGGCGACGGTAACGCAAGGCATGCTGTACCATTTGCGGCGGGATATGTTTGCAAAAATGCAAACGTTGCCGATTAAGTATTTCGATACGCACGCGCACGGGGAGATCATGAGCGCGTACACCAACGATACGGACGCCACGCGGCAGCTGATCGGACAGAGCTTGCCGACGTTGTTCAGTAGCTCGATCACTTTGGTCGTGTCTATCGGGTTTATGATCTGGAACAGCCTTTGGTTGTTTGTGGTCGTTTTGGTTTGTACGTTCGCGATGACGTTAGTCGTCAAGATCATCGGCGGGAACAGCGCAAAATTCCTGGTCGCGCAACAAACTTCGCTCGCGCAAGAAGAAGGGTTCGTCGAAGAAATGATGAAAGGACAAAAAGTCGTCAAAGTCTTTACACACGAAGAACGCGCGAAAGAAGATTTCGATAAACTCAACGAAAAACTGTTCAAGGACAGCCAGCGCGCGCATAAATTCGGGAATATTTTAGGCCCGATCTTGGGCAATATCGGGAATTTCACGTACGTGTTGCTCGCGATCGTGGGCGGATTGTTGCTCACGTTAGAAGCCAAGAACGTCGGGGTTAGCAGTATCTTTTTCGGTGTAGAAGCGCTTTCGATCGGTACGATCGTCGCGTTTTTGGGGCTGTCGCGGAACTTTACGCAAATCGTCAACCAAATGTCCCAACAAATTTCCATGATTGCAATGGGCTTGGCGGGCGCGAGCCGTGTCTTTACGCTCATGGACGAAGTCGCGGAAACGGACGAAGGGTACGTTACGCTCGTGCATGCGAAAAAGGACGAGAATGGGAATTTGACGGAAACGACGGAGCGTACGGGCTTGTGGGCGTGGAAACACTACCATAAATCGGATGATACGACGACGTATACCGAGCTCAAAGGGGATATCGTCATGGATCAGGTGGATTTCGGGTACGTACCTGAAAAGCAGGTCTTGACCGACGTTTCCCTGTACGCAAAACCCGGTCAGCAAATCGCGTTTGTCGGCGCGACGGGCGCGGGGAAAACGACGATCACAAACCTGATCAACCGTTTCTACGATATCGCGGACGGAAAAATCCGCTACGACGGAATCAATATCAATAAAATCCGCAAAGCCGATTTGCGGCGTTCGCTCGGGATCGTTTTGCAGGACGTCAACCTGTTCACGGGTACGGTCATGGAGAATATCCGCTACGGGCGCTTGGACGCGACGGACGAAGAATGTATCGAAGCGGCGAAGCTGGCGAATGCGGACGATTTTATCAACCGTTTGCCCGACGGCTACGATACGATGCTGACGAACAACGGCGCGAACCTTTCGCAAGGACAACGGCAGCTGTTGTCGATCGCGCGGGCGGCGGTAGCCGACGCGCCCGTCATGATCCTGGACGAAGCGACGTCGTCCATCGATACCCGTACCGAAGCGTTGGTGCAGGACGGTATGTTCAAGCTCATGCAAGGCAGAACGGTGTTCGTGATCGCGCATCGGTTGTCTACCGTACGCAACTCCGACGCGATCATGGTACTCGATCACGGTCGGATTATCGAACGGGGCACGCACGAACAGCTCTTGGAACAAAAGGGCACGTATTATCAGCTCTTTACAGGCGTATTCGAATTGGAATAATCGAAAAAGTACAAACAAAACCCCGACCGTTCGGTCGGGGTTTTTATACAGTTCTTCTCTTATAAAATCGGGGTTTTGATCAAACGCAAACCGAGTTTTTCCACCATTTCCAACGCTTTCGCTTCGGTTTCCCGTTCGGCGAAGATTTCGGGCGAGTGGGCGTCCGCGCCGATGATGACGTCGTTGCCGACTTCGGCGGCGATACGGAAAAAGCGGGGATTGGGATAACAGCGGTTGCCGCGCAAACCCCACAAATTGAGCTCCAACGGGATATGCAGCCGTTTGGCTTCGGTACAAAGTCGTCGGTATTCCCGCTCTATGCAGGCGTCGGAATAGGCGAACCCCGCCATATCCGGATGCGCGAGATACAAAAAGTCGCCCGTTTGCATGCCTTGTATCGCTTGGGCTACGTATTGTTCCAAAATCCGATCGTCGGACGATTGGTTTTGGACGTGGAACAAGTTGCTTTCGTCGTTGTTTTCCCCGACGTAATGCTGCCCTAAAATGCAATAATCGAGCTGTAGCGGCTTTAAAAACGCTTTTTGTTCTTCGTGAAAGGACGGGAAATATTCCAATTCCACGCCGCAAAGAATGCGGATCTCGTTCGAGTATTCCTTGGCGAGCGAACGGACTTCGGCAACGTACGCTTCCACGTCGTTTGCAGCCATTCGGACTCCGAGTTTGCGGCGCAGGGGCGGGATGAACGGGGAATGGTCGGAAAAACCGAGCGTTTTCACGCCGTTTTCAATCGCGGTTTCTACGTACTCCCGCATTTCTCCTTTCGCGTGTCCGCAATATTTCGTGTGCGTATGATAGTTAAAAAGCATAAGGATTCTCCACGAACAATAGTATATTCCTTTTTCGGGTAAAAGTCAAAGGATTTTTCGACAGGGCAGGTAAAACCTTGCGTTTTTCGAGAAAATGTGCTATAATCGCCGTAGAATCAAGAAAACGAACGTAGAGTAAAGGTATGAACAACGAATTTTTTTCTTTTGAACTCATTAAAACCGATCCTGAAACGGGGGCGCGCGCAGGGATTTTGCATACTCCGCACGGGGATATCGAAACGCCTGTATACATGCCCGTCGGCACGCAAGCGACGGTCAAGGGCGTGTTTCCGCGCGATCTGAAAGAAGCGGGCTCGCAAATCATTTTGGCGAACACTTATCACCTGTATATGCGTCCCGGCGACGAGATCGTCAAACGCGCGGGCGGCTTGCATAAGTTCATGCATTGGGACAAACCCATTTTGACGGATAGCGGCGGTTTTCAGGTATTCTCGCTCGGAAAACTCAACAAAATCACCGACGAAGGGGTGGAGTTTTCGTCGAATATCGACGGGAGTAAGCATTTCTTCACGCCCGAAAAGGCGATGGAAGTGGAGCAAAATCTCGGCGCGGACATCATTATGGCGTTCGACGAATGTAGCGAGTACGGATACACGCACGCGCAAGCGGATAAGGCGATGAAACGTACGGCGGCTTGGCTCGAGCGGTGTTATAAATTCCATGACAAACCCGAACAGGCGCTCTTTCCGATCGTACAGGGGAACATGTATAAGGACTTGCGGCTCGAGAGTTTAAAACGCACGTTGCCGTTCGTCAAACACGGGATCGCGATCGGCGGGCTTTCCGTCGGCGAGCCGAAACCGTTGATGTACGAGCTGCTCGAAACGTTGCAGCCAGAATTGCCCACGGACGTACCGCGGTATTTGATGGGGGTGGGTTCGCCCGATTGCTTGATCGAAGGCACGCTCCGCGGCGTGGATATGTTCGACTGTGTTTTGGCGACCCGTATCGCTCGGAACGGTACGGCGATCACTTCCCGTGGCAGAGTCGTAGTTCGGAACGGGAAGTATAAGGAAGATTTCACGACGCTCGACGAAGAATGCGATTGCTATTGCTGCAAGAACTATACGAAAGCGTATTTGCGGCATTTGGTCAATACGGGTGAAATGTACGGGGCGATGCTGCTCAGCTTGCACAACATTACGTTCTTGCATAAATTGATGAAAGGGCTTCGGGAATCTATTCTCGGCGGGTACGTCAAGGATTACGCGAAAGAATTCTACCGCAAGTACGGCGGGGAAGGGAAATGGTAAGCGGTTCGCGGTTTTTCGCGGGAAAAACTCGGTGAAAAGCGAGTGAAAAATAAAAAAAGCGGAAAAACTTGTAAAAATTGCTTGCAAAAAATACGGAAAAAGGCTATCATATAAATACGAAAAATATTTGCGTGCGCCGATGGGCGCGGAAAGGAGAAAAAAGTATGTTGTGGAATTTATTGAGTTCAAGCAGCGAAAAAGACGGCGGAAAAGATTATTCGATGCTCATTATGATCGGGATATTCGCGCTTGTGATCATTGTGTTTATGGTATTCAGCAAGCGTTCGCAAAAGAAAAGACAGCAAGAAGCGATGGATACGCTGAACGCGTTGCAACCGGGGAATAAGGTGAAGACGATCGGCGGGATTTGCGGGATCGTTGTGGAAGTTTGCGACGACAACACGTTCGTTATGGAAACGGGTACGGAAGCGAGTGGGAAATCCTACTTGAAATTGGACAAACAAGCGGTATATCAAACGGACGCTTTGGTAAAATCCGCGCCTGCTGAACAACCTGCGGCTGCGCCTGCGGAAGAAGTTTTTGAAGCGGAAGCTTCTGAAAAGCCAGCTGAAGCTCCCGTAGAAGAAACGGCTACGGAAGAAAAAACGGAAGAATAATCTTTGATAAATTCTAAACGCAAGACACCTTCGCATAGGATAAAGCGGAGGTGTTTTTTATGCGGAAATATCGGGAAGAAACTACGTACGGAAACGACGTGTTCCGTATCATCAAAGGGGTAGCGTTCGCATTGGCGTTTTGTTTTTTTTCCGCCGTTGTGTTCGCGAACGTTTTACGGGCAAAACCGTTGTCGGATAAGACGGTATATATCGTCAACCAAACGGTGAAAGTATTCGCGGTCGTTTTGGCTGCGTTGCTGTTTGTGAGCGGCGGAAAAGGCTGGCTGAAAGGCGGAGTGATCGGAGTTTTGTTCACCGCATTGTCCTATTTGACGTTTTCGGCGATCGGCGGGGATTTTTCGCTGTCGGGATTTGTCGTCGCGGAACTGCTTTTGAACGTCGCGGCGGGCGCGGTCGGCGGAATCATTGCCGTGAACGTAAAGTAGGAAAAAGTGAAAAATCGTATTGTAAAGTGCTTGCTTTTTTGGGAAAAGTGTATTATAATAAATACAAGAAACTCAAAACAATCATTTTAGGAGGGTGTTATGATTAAAACGATTGCGAAACCCGCAGAAAAGAAAACGACGGCTTGCGGCGAATGCAGAAGCACTTGTCAATCCGCTTGCAAAACGAGCTGCACCGTAGGTAACCAATCCTGCGAAAGAATTACGCGCGAAGAAAAGATCGAACGCAAATAATTCGAAAGGTCGGAAAATAAACCGATAAAAACAAAACAATGATCGCAAAAACGGCGTACGGAATCCATACGCCGTTTTTAGCCGAGTATTGTAAGGAGAAAACGTGATACATATATTCCGTTACGGAGAGAAAAATTACATATACGACGTAGGCAGCGGTTCGCTGCACGAATGCGACGGCGCAACGGCGGACTATTTACAGGCGACGGAAGAAGGACAAGCCGTGGATATTTCCTATATCACGGACGAGCAAATCCGCGAGATTCTTGCGGACGTGGACGGGTTGAAGGAACAAGGTTTGCTATTCAAGGAAGAAGTAAAAAGCTATCCGATGAAGAGCAACGAAATTAAGGCGCTTTGTATCCATATTTGCCACGATTGCAACTTCCGCTGTCGGTACTGCTTCGCGGACGAAGGCGCGTACCATTCCAAGCGCGAATCGATGTCCATTGAAACGGCGAAAGCGGCGGTGGATTTCCTGATCGAAAACAGCGGCAAACGCAAGGTTTTGGAAATGGACTTTTTCGGCGGTGAGCCACCGATGAATTTGGACGTTTTAAAATGGACGGTCGCGTACGCTAAGGAAGCGGGCGCGAAAGCGGGAAAGAAATTCCTGTTCACGACTACGACGAACGCATTGCTGTTAAACGACGACGTCATTCAATTCTTTAACGAAGAAATGGAGAACGTGGTATTGTCGCTCGACGGGCGAAAGGAAGTGCACGACGCGATTCGTAAATCGATCAACGGCAAGGGTACGTTCGATCTGATCATCGACAAGATCAAAAAATTTATTTCCATGCGCGGCGAAAAGAGTTATTACGTGCGCGGTACGTTTACGGCAAAGAATCTGGATTTTGCCAAGGACGTGCTGTTTATCGCCGATCAAGGCGTGGATTCTATTTCGATGGAGCCCGTAGTAACGGAAATTCCCGATTTGGAAATTCGCGCGGAGCATCTTCCCGCAATCGAAAAGGAATACGAGAACCTTTGCGACGAATATCTTCGTCGGCACGCGGAAGGCAAGGGTTTTAACTTCTTCCATTTCAACATCGATTTGGAAGGTGGGCCGTGCCTGTCTAAACGGGTGTCCGCTTGCGGCGCGGGGAACGAATATTTCTCTGTCGTACCCAACGGCGATTTGTATCCCTGTCATCAATTCGCAGGCGACGAAAACTTCCGCATGGGAAGCGTTACGGAAGGGATTACTCGCCCCGATATTCGGGAGCAGTTTAAAAATTCCTGCTTGTTCACACGCAAAAAATGCGGGGATTGTTTCGCGAAATTTGTTTGCTCGGGCGGTTGCAGCGCAAACAACTACCATTTCAACGGCGATATCAACGATCCCTACGAAACGACTTGCGCGATGATGAAAAAGCGGGTGGAATGCGCAATGCATATCCTTGCGGAGAAAAAATTGCGCGGATAATGGGGAAATTTTTTAGAAAAACGCAAAAAAATTGCGGATATTCCCCGTTATGGCTTGACGAAAGAATAAAAAATAAGGTATAATGAAAAAGTATTCATTGTATTCGGAAGAAAAATCCGAAACACGATAGGAGGCTTATCAATGGGCAAAAAGAAATCGGTGGTATTGATGGTTCTGCTGACCATCGTCATCATCGCATTATGCGCAATAACGGCATTACCCAGCTTTGCCATTCCCAATTCGGTAAAGAAATGGAACCCTGCCGTTAAGCAGTACGATTTTAGCGCAGATCTCGGCGGGGGGTACTATGCGTACTATTATCCGGAAGGGGTAATTTCGGAAGCGGAGTACGAGGACAACCTTGCAACAGCAGAAGATCCGGCGGAATATGCGGCGTCGTACGTACGCCATGAAGGCGGTTTGTATCTTTCGACGGACGAAGACGCGAACATCGTTTCGGAAGACGGAACGGTAACGGCGGAATTTGACGAAGCGTTCAAAGCGGTAACTGAAGAAATTTGCGCGCGGTACGAGAAAAAGGACTATTCCGATTTCCGCGTATCCGTCGTAAACGACTACGCGCTCCGCATTCAACTTCCCGCGTCCGAAAATACGAAGAATCAAGACGCGTCGCAATACGTTTCGCAAACGCTGTCCATGTTCGCGTTGACGGGCGAGCTTTCGTTCCAGAAAGGCGGCGAAACGGTGGAAGAACTGAAAGATAACGAGATCGGCGATTTGATTAGAAGTATTTCCATTGATCGGGAATACGAAGTTGTGTATTTGCACATCAAGTTTACGTCGCTCGGCAAAGACATGATCGAAGCGTTTAAGAACGAAACGACGAGCACGGAAGATTCTTCTTCGACGTCGTCGACTACGCTCGACGTGTTGGTTGGGGAAGATACGGTGTTGAAAATTTCTTCCGAACAAATCACGGGCAATAACAACGTATATTATCCGCTTACAAACGATCCCGAAATCCGTTACGTGGAAACGTTGAACATCTTGTTGAACTCGGCGTTGGACAACGGCGGCTTCGATATCGAATTCCGCGACGTAGCGGGGAGCGATATCCGCGCGTACGAACCCGTATACGGTACGAACACGTTGACGCTTTTGTATATCGCGTTGGCGGTCGTGATCGCAGCGTTGATCGTATTTGCGATCGTACGCATTGGTAGATACGGCGTAGTAAACCTTTACACGACTTTGACGTATTTCGTTGCGACCGCGCTCTGCTTTGCGTTCATCAACCCCGGTTGGTTCGAAGTCGGCTTCGGTACGGTATTCGTATTCCTGTTCGGTTTGGTATTGACCAATGTATTCAACGCGCACGTATATCGTGCGATCAAGACGGAATTCAACCTTGGTAAAACGGTGGAATCGTCCGTAAAAGGCGGGTACAAAAAGACGCTTTGGGGCATGATCGACATTTATGCGGTATTGCTGCTCGGTTCGATCGCGCTTTTGATCGGTACGGCAGGCTTGGCGACTTTTGCTTGGCAAGCGATCATCTGCGTAGTAGCTGCGGCATTCTGCAACCTGTTGTGGGCGCGCGCGATCAACTACGTGTTCCTGTCCGCGAGCAAAAATAAATTCAAATATTTCCGTTTTGTAAGGGAGGATGACGACGATGAGTAAGATTCTTGGTAAAACGGTGAAAAAACTAACCATCCTTTCGATTGTATTGGCGGTAATTTTGGCTGCGGCAACGGTGATCGGAATTTTGTTCGGATTCAATAACAGTATTGCGATGGAAG
>JAFVRU010000043.1 GCA_017504065.1 Clostridia bacterium | reverse complement strand
TCGGAAGTAAGCACCGCGTCCATCATGCTTCCATTTTACCACCTTTTTCCGTAAAACGCAAGCGTTTTACGAACATTTGTTTGTTTTTTGTTATAAAAAAAAGACGATCCTGTTACGAACCGTCTTTCGCTTATTTTTGTAAAAATTTTAAAAGCAAAATTTTATCGCGGACGGGCAGGGCGACCGTCAACTCCCCCTGTTTCAACGGGAATTCGCGCTGGAACGAGCCTTTCGCTGCCGTCAAAGTCAGCGTTTCTTTCTCCGCGTCGTAGCGGTAGTTCCCGCGGACTTTTTTCTGTTTTCCGCCTTTTTCCCGATAGTGCAAAACGAACGCTCCGTTCGGGCGAAGCTCCAAGGTGAGCGACGAAAACCGCTCCAAATAGTCGGTGGAATTGAGTTTCGCTTCCACGCACTCGTACTCCCCGAGATAGGGTTGCGTGACGTCTTTTAAGCCGTCCTTTTTCCAAGTCGGGATTGCAAGCAGCAAAGCCGCCAAACCCGTTACAAGCGGAGCTCGAACCAAATACTTTTTCATAACGGGAGTATGCGCAACTCACCTGAAATTATGCAACCGATTTCTTTCTACGGGCTTTTCGGACTGCGCGTTTGCGTTCCTTGTGAATACGTTCGCTGTTGAAAATCACTCCGACGATAAAACAGATCATTAGGATATACAGCCATAAAAGAAAGACGATAATCGCGCTCAAAGCGCCGTACAGTTTTCCGACGTTGCTGATTTTTAAATACACGGAAAAGCCGATGAATGCGACCGCCCAAGCGGAAACGGTGAGAAAGGTGCCGGGCAAAAACGCGCGCGCCGAAGTCTTATATGGGCATACGTACACGTTTAAAAGTAAAGCAAGAAAAAACGCCACCCCTGCAAGCAACGCGTAATCCGCGATCAGCGCCCAAGGCCTAGAAAACAAACGGGCGAATAAAAAGCTCCCGATTGCAAACACGAGCAAAAATGCAACCGTTGTGAGCATGACGATCACGAGCAAAACCAACGCGCCGAGCCGCAACCGCAAGCCTTGACGTTCGCGGTGGAAGTCGTAAATGAGCTCCCCGCTGCGGCGCATTTGATAAAACAAGTTCGTAGAAGCGTATAAGGTTGTGAAAATCAAAACGACGGACGTACTGCCCGTAGCGTTCGCCGCTTCGCGACGGATATACGAAAGCACGTGCTTCACCGAATCGAACACGCCAAGCGATAATAAGTTTTCGGTATCGATCGGGAGTTTGCCGATCAGCAACGTCAACCAAAAGGAAAGCGGCACGATGGACATGATCAAAAAAAACACCAGCGTACCTGCAATTGTCGTATATTTTTTCAGAGAAAGTAGTTCGTACTTGCCCTTGATATACAGATAGAATTTGCGCAGCCTTTCCATAGAGATAAGTATGCTCTTTCCACTCCGCTTTCAATCAAAAAACGGCGAATTTCTTCGCCGTTTTTTCTCTTTTGTTTTTCTTAATAACCGCAACCGCACGTATTACCGCGAGTCTGCCCGCAGCCGTATTGACGCGCGTAATACGTTTCACCGTCCGTCGTTGTCGCAACGTCGTCCGTTACGTTCCAGCCGCGTCTGCAGCAACCGAAGCCCGTCGCATAATTTCCGTTCGTCGTTTGCTGCGTATTATAGTTATGGTAACAACCGCAACCCGTTCCGTTCGTTTGTGTATTGCCGTTGTAGTAGCAACAACCGCAACCGTTCGTCGTAGCGTTCGTCGTCGTGGTATTCCCACAACCGCAACTGCACGTATTCCCGCCGTTTACACGGATATTTCCACAGGCGTCCCGACAAATATATTGGAAACCGTTGTTGAACAACGTATTCCAAAAATTACAGCCGGTACAGCCGCAACACGTTTGTTTGATGACCGTCGTATGACATCTATTGCACATATAGTATTTCCATTCCTCTTGCGTATTTGAGAAATTTCTCATACTGTATTATATGCTGTGGCATGTTTTGTTGTTCAAAAAAACCCCGCTTGATAGCAGGGTTTTTCACTAGTTTCTTATTCCCATTCGATCGTGCCCGTGGGCTTCGGAGTCAAATCGAACAATACGCGGTTGACGTTGGGAACTTCGCTCGTGATCCGTTCCGTAATCTTTTTCAATACCGCATACGGTACTTCTTCGATCGTCGCCGTCATCGCGTCTACGGTATTCACCGCGCGAATGATCACGGGATACGCGAACGTACGCGCGTTATTCGAAACCCCTACCGACTTGAAATCGGGTACGGCGGTGAAATATTGCCATACTTTGCCTTCCAAGCCCGCGTTCGCGAATTCTTCACGCAGAATTGCGTCCGATTCCCGAACCGCTTCCAAACGGTCTTTCGTAATCGCGCCAAGACAACGCACGCCAAGCCCCGGACCGGGGAACGGTTGACGGTATACCATGCCGTCGGGAAGCCCCAACGCGCTGCCGACAACACGCACTTCGTCTTTGTATAAAAACCGCAACGGTTCAACGAGCTCGAATTGCAAATCTTCAGGCAAACCGCCGACGTTGTGATGCGCTTTTACGCCGTCGCTTTCAATGATGTCGGGATAGATCGTGCCTTGCGCCAAGAATTCGATCCCTTCTTGCTTTCTTGCTTCTTCTTCGAATACGCGAATGAACTCCGCTCCGATGATCTTGCGTTTCTTTTCGGGATCGGCTACGCCTGCAAGCTTGCTCAAAAACCGATCTTCCGCCGCTACGTAGACGAGATTTGCGTCCATTTGGTTGCGGAATACTTCAACAACCTGCTCGGGTTCGCCTTTTCTCAAAAGCCCGTGGTTTACGTGCACGCAAACGAGTTGTTTGCCAATCGCTTTCAACAGCAAAGCTGCAACCACCGACGAATCCACCCCACCCGACAAAGCGAGCAGTACTTTTTTATCCCCGACTTGCGCACGAATTTCTTTTACCTGTTCCGCGATAAATGCGTCTGCAAGCGCTTTCGTGTTAATACGCGCCATCGTTTCAGGACGTACATTGTTTTGCATATATTATATCTCCTTTTTAAAAAATGAATTGTCTTCTCTTATTCTACGACCGCTTTGATCGCCGTCAACAGCTCGTCATAGCGTTCGTATGCAGGCAAATTGGGATAATCCCGTTTGATCTGTTGTGTGCTACGGAATAAAAACCCTGCCTTGCTCGCCTGTATCATACCCAAATCGTTATAGCTATCCCCCGCCGCAACCGTTTCAAATCCAATCGATTGCAACGCCTTCACCGTCGTATATTTGGAATTTTCAACCCGCATTTTATAGCCCGTGATCTCGCCGTTTGCCGCGACTTCTAGCGAGTTGCAAAAAATGGTCGGATAGCCGAGCTTTTTCATGAGCGGCGCGGCAAATTCCTGAAACGTATCGCTGATAATCAGCACTTGCGTCATGGAACGCAATTTGTCCAAAAACGCCCGCGCGCCGTCCAACGGCTCGATTTTTTCAATGACGGCGGTAATTTCCTTTAAGCCCAAACCGTGTTCTTTCAAAACGCCGAGCCGCCACCCCATCAGTTTATCGTAATCGGGCTCGTCCCGCGTCGTCCGCTTGAGTTCGGGTATCCCGCTCGCTTCCGCGAATGCGATCCAAATTTCGGGCACAAGCACCCCTTCGAGATCCAAACATACGATGTGCATATTTTTTCGTCCTTATTAATGTTGCGTATAGTTAGGAGCTTCTTTGCTGATGGAAATGTCGTGCGGGTGGCTTTCCACCAAGCTCGCGTTCGTGATCCGAACGAATTCCGAGCTCGTACGCAATTCTTCCACCGTCGCCTTTCCACAGTAACCCATATTTGCGCGCAAACCGCCTTTCATTTGATAGATTACGTCGGCTACGCTGCCACGGTACGGCACGCGACCTTCCACCCCTTCGGGTACAAGTTTCTTCGCATTTTCTTGGAAGTATCTGTCCTTGCTCCCTGCCGCCATTGCGGGAAGCGAGCCCATACCGCGATACACCTTGAAGCTTCTGCCTTGATAGAGTTCGACTTCGCCCGGGCTTTCCAACGTCCCTGCGAGCATCGACCCGACCATGACCGCGCTACCGCCTGCCGCGAGCGCTTTCACGATATCGCCGCTGTACTTGATACCGCCGTCCGCGATGACGCGCTTGCCGAATTTGTCCGCGCATTCCGCGCAATCCATAACCGCCGTGAGCTGCGGAACGCCAATCCCCGCGACGATACGAGTCGTACAAATCGACCCAGGACCGATCCCGACCTTGACAACGTCCGCGCCCGATTTAATCAACGCTTCCGTAGCCGCCGCCGTCGCAACGTTCCCCGCAACGAGCGTAACGTTCGGGTATTGCGCGCGGATCTTTTCTACTCTTTCCAAAACGCCCTTGGAATGACCGTGCGCCGTGTCGATCGCAATTACGTCTACGCGCGCTTCGACGAGCGCCGCAATCCGTTCCATCGTGTTTGCGCCTGCGCCGACCGCCGCGCCGACGAGCAATCTGCCGTTTTCATCACGCGCAGAGTTGGGGTATTGAATGGATTTTTCGATATCTTTAATGGTGATCAAGCCTTTCAAATAACCCTTTTCATCGACGATGGGCAATTTTTCGATACGGTGTTTGCCAAGGATTTTTTGCGCTTCCGCAAGCGACGTGCCAACGGGCGCGGTAACCAAACCTTCTTTCGTCATGATATTGGAAATGGGTTGCTCGAAATTGCTTTCAAAACGCAAATCGCGGTTCGTCAAGATCCCGACGAGCTTGCCGTCCTTAGTAATGGGAACGCCGCTAATGCGGTATTTTTCCATCAACGCGACCGCGTCCTTTACAAGATTGTCGGGCGCAAGGAAGAACGGATCGGTAATAACGCCGTGTTCGCTGCGTTTTACTTTATCGACGTGCGACGCCTGTTCTTCGATCGACATATTTTTATGGATAATCCCCATACCGCCTTCCCGCGCCATCGCGATCGCCATACGGCTTTCCGTAACCGTGTCCATCGCCGCGCTGAGCAAAGGCAAATTGAGCGTGATCTTGTCCGTGAGTTTCGTCCGCAAGTCTACGTCCGAAGGCAATACTTCGGATGCTTGGGGAATCAACAACACGTCGTCAAACGTCAAACCTTCTTTTACGATTTTGCTACTCATAGTACTCTTCTCCTTGTATAAAAAACTTAAATTATTCTTCCCGTAATAGAAACGTAAATGGACGATCCCGTTTTTCTCGGAATTCTATCCATTTACCCCGTTGCAAAGCGCAAGGATCTCGTCGAAATATGGTCTGTCCGCTTCCGTAACCGTCCCTTGCGTCTCTATCATTTTTCCCTTGATCTTTTCCACCGTTTGCGTATCGTTTTCCGAAAGCGCGGTAACAAGCACCGCTACGACCGCGTTATGCTTCGGAAATACGTTTTGTCCAATCAGCTCGAATGCGCGCGTTACCGCTTCGTCCGCTTTTTCTTCTTCGTATTTCGCTACGCAGACTTGTCCGTAAATATACTGCTCGTACGCGCCGTTCTCGGCTTGGCAGTATTCTAAAAATTCTTCGTCAGCAATGAATTTTTCCCCGCAAGCATCAATCTTGCCGTAGCAGTCAATTCCGATCGCAACTTCCGTGGCGTACGCAATGTAGTACACGTCCCCGCTCCGTTTATACGCGCGTTCGGCAAACCGAATACTTTGGGAGTCCATACCGAGCTTATAAGTGATCTCCATCATCGTGGAAGGATAGAACCCGACGAGCGCGACAAATAAAAACACGATCAGCAGCGCCACCGCGGCAAGCGTACTCAACACAGCACGCAGGATGACCTTATCCACGCCCATATACTACTCCTCCCATTGTATTACTATTATTTTATCACATTGAAACTAAAAAATCAACTGTATAAACGAAATTTATTCGGTATCTTTTCAAGGTTTTTTTAATATAATGAAACCATGAACGTTTTCTTTACAAAAAAAGCTCCGTTTTCACGAAAGCTACTTGTTGCGCTACTGCTGCTTTTGCCCTTATTTTTCGCCTTTTCGTCGAGCTGTAAAAAGCCGACGGAGTATTTCGATTACGTTTCGGAGCTCCGCGACGACGTATTCCTTGCCGAATCGGACGGCTTCTCTTTAAAAATCTATTCCGTAACCAAGGAAACGCCCTATAAAACGGACGGAATTCCGCGCGAAACGACTACGCGAACGGAAATCTATCTCGTCGCGCCCGCCGGCGACAAGCCTTGTATGCTCTCTTTCCGAATCGGCGAACAGGAATTCGGCGGCGATATGTCCTTCGACAACGTTCGCGGGGAGTATTATTTTTCCTGCACGCTCAACGTAGCGGGGCAGGGCTCGATTGCTTGCTCGATCGACTACGGCGGGCAAAAGCTCGAACTGAACGCCATTTCCGTTGTAGACGGAGAAACGCTTGCCCCCAAACGGGTGTTGGAGCTCGTCCGCAACGCGGAAAAGGAGCTGTTTGATTCGTTGACGGACAAATACGGGTTTGCGGGAGAAATTTACCTGCGTTTATTATACGAAGACGCCGCCTATTACTACGTGGGCGTGATCGATCGGGATATGAACGTTTACGCTTTTCTCGTCAACGCGAAAACGGGGAAAATATTAGCCAAACGCCAATCGTAATAGAAAAAGCCGTCGAAAGACGGCTTTTTTATCTATGTTTAAAACGTGAATGCCCGAACGCCGAACACCCCGTCGATCGAACGAAGCTTTTCCAAAATCCGCTCGTCTGCGGGTAAATTCGTTTCCACGATCGTATACGCCACTTCCCCTTTGGAAGCGTTTGCAAAGTTCTCGATATTGATATTTTCCGCGGAGAACGCCGCCGTGATTTGCGAAAGCATATTCGGGATATTTTTATTCATCACGCACACCCGCGGTTTGTCGGACAGCGGTACGCCTACCGTCGGGAAATTCACGCTGTTGCGGATATTGCCGCAAAGCAAAAACTCGTCCAACTGCTGCGCCGCCATGACCGCGCAATGGTCTTCCGATTCCACCGTCGAAGCGCCGAGATGGGGAATGGCAACGATCCCGTCCACCCCGACCGTTTCTTCCGTCGGGAAATCGGTGATATACCGCGCCACCTTACCGCTCGCAAGCGCTTGTTTCAAATCCGCCGCATTCACGAGATCGGCGCGCGCAAGGTTCAAAATCCGCACCCCGTCTTTCATTTGCGCAAGCGTCTTTTCCGAAATCATATTCTTCGTTTGCGGCGTTGCGGGAACGTGCAAGGTAATGTAATCGCAATGCGCGAATATATCCGCGTAATCGGACGCTTGTTTGACGGACGGAGCAAGACTCCAAGCCGCTTTCGCCGTAATATACGGGTCGTAGCCCATAACGCTCATACCCAGCGAAATTGCCGCGTTTGCAACCATGCCGCCGATCGCGCCGAGCCCGATCACGCCGAGCGTTTTCCCTGCGAGCTCATGCCCGACGAACACGGATTTCCCAGCTTCGACTTTTTTAGCTACGTCCGTTTCACCCTTGAGCGTTTCCGCCCATTTGACTCCGCCGAGAATATCCCGCGAAGCCAAGATCAGCGCTGCGATCACCAATTCCTTTACCGCGTTTGCGTTCGCGCCGGGGGTATTGAATACGACGATCCCCGCTTCCGTACAAGCTTCGACGGGGATATTGTTCACCCCTGCGCCGCAACGGGCGATCGCCCGTAAGTTGGACGGCAGCGATACGTTGTGTAAATTCGCCGAACGGACCATCATGGCGTCCGCGTTCTCGATCGTTTCGCCGAGTTCGTAACGGGTCGCAGACAATACGTCCGTACCCACTTTTGCTATTTTGTTCATGAGTTGAATTTTTAACATATTCCGATCTCCCTGTTTACGGTTTGGGATTGTTTTTCGCGAACGTATCCATAAACGCCACGAGTTTTTCCACCCCCGCGTACGGCATCGCGTTATAAATCGAAGCGCGCATACCGCCGACCGAGCGGTGGCCTTTCAGATTTTGCAACCCCTGCGCCGCGGCTTCAGCCGCGAACTTTTTGTCCAAGTCCGGATCACCCGTTACGAACGTAACGTTCATCATCGAACGGCAATCCTTGCTCACGGGCGCGGTATAATACGTTTGCCCGTCCAAATACGCGTATAACAACGCGGCTTTTTTTCTATTCCGCTCCTGCATGGCTTCTAACCCGCCGAGCTCCAAAATCCATTCGTAGACCAGCTTCGCGATATAAATACAATAGCACGGCGGCGTGTTATACATCGAGCCGTTGTCCGCCATCACCTTATAATCCAGCATGGTCGGCGTTTCCTTACGCGCTTTTCCGAGCAAGTCTTCCCGAACGATCACCACCGTCAAACCCGCAGGCGCCATATTCTTCTGCGCGCCCGCATAGATCAAGCCGAATTTGCTTACGTCCACGGGCTCGCTTAAAATAC
>JAFVRU010000042.1 GCA_017504065.1 Clostridia bacterium | reverse complement strand
TAAAAAAAGTGGCGCGGTTACTGTTTACCGACGGCGGGTTTTGGCGGGCGTTCGGGAATACGTTCTTGCGGGTGTTGGAAGCGTTTTTGCTGTCTTTCGTGTTCGCGGGGGCGTTTGCGGCGCTCGGGTATTTCTTGCCCGCGGTGGAACGTATGCTTGCGCCGATGATCGTGTTTTTGCGCTCCGCGCCCGTGATGGCGGTACTGCTCGTCATACTCGTTTGGACGAACGCGGGGGCTGCGCCGATTATCGTGGCGTTTTTGTCGTTATTCCCAACCCTGTATGCGGGGTTTCGCTCCGCGCTGTCTGCGGTGGACGGGGAATTGGTGGAGATGAGTCGCGTATATAACGTGCCGAAAAAACGGCGGATTTTGCAGTTGTACTTGCCGACGGTCGCGCCCTTTGTCGCGCGGGAGTCGGGGGCTGCGCTCGGGTTTGGGATTAAGTTGGTCGTGTCGGCGGAAATCCTTGTTCGGACGAAAGCGAGCTTGGGGATTTTGATGCAGGACGCGCAAATTTTCGGGGAGATGCCGACGTTGTTTGCGTTGGTGCTCGTCGCGTGCGCGTTCGGGTTCGTTTTCGATTGCTTGGGGAGCGTGCTCGCTCGGACGTTTGAAAGGGGGGCGGCATGAAAGGACTGATAAACAAATCCTATGAAACCAAACGGGTGTTTACCGATTTCGAGTTGGAAGTGCCAAACGGAGAAATTACTTGCGTGTTGGGCGCTTCGGGGGTCGGGAAAACGACTCTACTCAATATTTTGGCGGGGTTGACGGCGTTCGACGGGGAGATCGTCGGCGCGCCTGAAAAGGTCGGGTACGTGTTTCAGACTCCGCGGTTGATTCCGCATTTGACGGTGGCGGGGAATTTGGCGTATGCGGGCGGTGAGCCTGAAAAGATCGACCGAGTTTTGGAAACGCTGCAGTTGACGGAGCATAAAAACAAACGCCCGAACCAGCTCTCGGGCGGGGAAAAGCAACGGGTGAATTTGGCGCGGGCGTTCCTGTCCGACTCGGAGCTGTTGCTCTTGGACGAGCCGTTCGCGGCGTTGGATACGGGCTTGAAAATTCGGCTTTGGCGGGAGTTTGCCGAACTTTGGTCGGAGAAGAAACCGACGACGGTTTTGGTTACGCACGATTTGGAAGAAGCGTGGGCGCTCGGGCATACGATTTTGCTGTTGCAAGACGGAAAGGCGGCGTATCGGGTTCGACCGACGAGAACGGCGTTTCCGACTCCTTACGGGGAGCAGAGCGCGGAAAAGGCGGCGTTTTTGCAAGCGGTTTTACAGGAAGAATAAGGCTACGAGAATTATATTTGCGCGTATGGGGATTTGCGCATAGGAGAATATATGCAAGGGAAAATTACGGAAAAAGACGGGAGCAAAGGCATTTCCAAGGCTTCGATTGCCAGATTGCCGTTGTATTTACACTTTTTACAGGAGCATGCGAAAGGCGCGGAATACGTTTCGTCTACGCAGCTCGCGCAGAGCGTTTCCGTGTCGTCGGTACTCGCGCGGAAGGATTTGGAATACGTTTCGTCCGAAGGGGGGAAGCCGCGTTTGGGGTTCTCTGTCAGTCGGTTGATTTTGGATATCGAGAAGTTTTTGGGGTATCATAACCATTCCGACGTGATCGTCGTGGGCGCAGGCGGTTTGGGGCGTACGTTTATGGGCTACGAAGGATTTAAGCATAACGGCTTGAATATTGTCGCGGCGTTTGACGTGGACGAGCGGCTTGTCGGGACGAGCGTTGCGGGAAAGCCCATTTATCCGATGTCGAAGCTGCGGGAGTTTGTCAAAGCGAACGGCGTGAAGATCGGGATTGTAACCGTGCCCAAGCAAGCGGCGCAGGAAGCTGTGAATGCGTTGGCGGAAGCGGGGATTCAGGCGATTTGGAATTTCGCGCCGGCAACGGTGCGCGTACCCGACGGGATTGAGATTAAAACGGAAGATCTTGCCGCGTCGTTGGCGATCTTGGCGGGGAAACTGTACCACGCCGAACGGTAAAAGATAATAGAAAACCGCCGTCTTGCAAAGACGGCGGTTTTTGTATGCGTTAGATTACAGCTCGATAACGAATTGTTCGTCTGCGGTCAAGTCTACAACCGTGCAATCGTTCATGTACGTACATTCCGGCAATACGATGAGCGCCGCAAGTTCGTCCTTGGTCTTGGGCAAAGGCGCTAAATGCCAAACGCAAGCGTTCATCTTGATCAAAGTATGTTTGGGAACGATGAACGCGACCGTTTCTTCGGGTACGGGCTTACCTGCCGAAGGGGGCGCAACGTGCAAGATCATGTCGTCGTTCAACGGCATAATCAGTTCGCAGGTCGTCGTGTGGTATTCTACCTGTTTGATCAGCATTTGCGCGGGCTTCTTCACTAAAATAGGCGAGAAACCGACGTTTGCGCGGCTGATATTCGCCAACACGCGGTCGGGGAAGAAACGGTGAATTTCGCCTTGCAGGGCGTAACCGTCGGGCTTTTGAATGGAATAATATTCTCCGTACGGCGCGAACGCTTTTTTGGAAAGGGGTTGGGGTTTGATAACTCTCATAGTTTTTCTCCTTATTTTATCAATTTTCCTTATTATAACACGATTTGTCCCGAAAGGCAAGCGTTGGGCGAAAAAAAGTCCCGATCCCGATACATTCTTTTCGGCGCTCCGCGCAAACTATAAGCAAAAAGGGGGCGTTATGAAAGAAAAGAAAGTGATGGACGAGCAGAGTTTGCGGGAGTTGTTGGAACGGGTTCGAGCGGCGCAACGGGAGTTTGCCGAATATTCGCAAGAACGGGTGGACGAGATTTTCCGCGCGGCGGCGACGGCGGCGAACGCCGCAAGAATACGGCTTGCCGAAGCGGCGGTCGCGGAAACGGGAATGGGCGTATTCGAAGACAAGGTTTTGAAAAAC
>JAFVRU010000041.1 GCA_017504065.1 Clostridia bacterium | reverse complement strand
CTTCGCGAAGGGGTGGAAGCCGAACTTTCGGCGATCTTAAAGCAGTTTTCGATCGCGCGTTCTATCATTCCGTCCTTCGAAGCGGAAACGGCGTTTGCCATGCCGTCGGTAGCGGTGAAAGCAGAATGTACGACGGAGAGCGTAATGGGCGTAGACGTACCGAAAGTAGAGATCGTGAACGAAAAACGCACGGACGGACTTCCGTACGCGTATTCGGAAATCACGGGGGAAGCGGACTATTCGGTGAAAAAGGCTTCCGATCTACTTCCGAAAATGGTGGAGTTAGCGCAAACGGAAAAAACGGTACGCATGCTCGCGGAAGAAATCGAACGGAATAAACGACGGGTCAACGCGTTGGAGTACGTCATGATCCCGCAGCTTGAAGAAACGATCAAATATATCAAGGACAAATTAGACGAAAACGAACGCGCGGCAGTCGTTCGGTTAATGAAAGTAAAAAGCAAAGCGTAAGAAAAAGACCCGTCAAAATAGACGGGTCTTTAGATTGAAATAACAAAAGTACATAAATTTTTTTTGGTCATCATCTACAAAAGAAGCGGATTTTGTGGAAGATGGCTAATTTTTTATGTAAAATCGTATACGTGATAAAACATTTTAGTTTCGAATAAGTCAAATAGTATTGATTAGTCATTGAATTAGGGCGCGGAAAAACTTATAATTAAATTCGAAAAAAGTGCTATTTTTACTTACATGGACAAGGCAATGCCTAGACTAAGGCTTTCTATCTTTCGATCCCAATAAGGGAATTTTCTCATTCCTTCTTCCTAATCTCATTCTGGAATGTTGCAACCCAAAATTTTATCCTTCGTTCCAGAATGGCGGTTAGGTTAAGAGCGTCAGTAAAAAAAGTAGATTTTTCTAATCAAAAATCGTTGCAATATTTAGATAAAAAGATTAAAAACATAAAGACAAGGAACAGATTGAAAAGATAAAATATCGCGCAAAATAGCGCAATCCAAACTTGATCAAGTTTGTCCCCAAAGGAAATCGATACGTAGGATTTGATGCGGGAACAAAATTGAAATAAAAATCTTTTTTAAGGAGAAGATGTATGAAAAATTATGTAACAGTTGAACTCAAGATTCTGTATTACAACGTTTGCGACGTGCTTACAGGATCGGCAGAAGAAGATCCGTTCGGATCTGATCGGAACTGGAGCGTGTAAAGGGGGACAAAATTATGAAAAAGAAAACAATGATGAAAAGCTTCCTTATCGCAGGGATCGCGGCAGCGTCGCTCGGCGCGTTTGCGGTAAACAATTCCGTACAAGCTGACGCGGCAACGACGTTTGCAATGCAAAGCGGCGCAAGCGTACGTTTGACAGAAGGCTCTACGGGTATCCGTTTCACGGCGCACGTGGACGAAGTCGAAACGGGCGCAAAATACGGCGTTATCATCGCGCCCACGGCGTATTTCATGAACAATGGCGAATACGTGACGGGCAACTACCACGAATATTTGAATGCAAAGTATAACGTGAAAGAAGAAGACGTAGTAACCGATCTCGGTTATATCGATTTGGCTTCCAAGCCGACTGAAGTAACCGACTCTACGAGCGAATACTACGGCAAATACGCGATCAAAGGCTCGGTAGGGCAAATGAACTTTGACAACATGAACCTTTCGTTCACGGGTATTGCGTATAAAGAAGTAGACGGCGTATACACGTATGCGACTTTCGAAAACTTTGAAGACATTTCGCGTAGTGTAACGAACGTATCTTCTCGCGCGACGCAAGATGCGCAATACGAAACGAAGTATACTCCTGCGCAACAAACAATCATCGAAAACTTCCTTGTTGATGGTATCGCGGAAGCGGCAGGCGCAACCAAGACCGATACTACGTATACTTACAATGAAACGCAATACGACGTAGAAGGGCTTATGGCAGCAATTCAACCCACGGTTACGATTTCGGGTGTAGAAGATTCGTTAAGCTTCTTACGTAAAGCGGACGTAACGGCTACGTTCTCGGTAGCGGGCGCAGACTTGAACATGGTTTGGAGCGCAAACAACGCACTCCAAGTTACGGGCAACACGGTACAAGCCATCAATATTGGTGAAGGTAGTGTGTCCGTGAAAGCAGGTCCGTTTATGGCAACGGAAACGGTTACCGTACCCGAACCTACGGATATGTCGGAAGCGGGCTACGTGATCGCGGATATGGACAATGGCAACGCGCTTTCGACGACGATCCAAGGCTTTAACGTTGCGCTTGCGGAAGCGGTTTATGACGCAACGGACGCGGAAGGTCCTGCAGATTGCGTAGATTTGCAATACGCAGACGGTAAGCTCGGCGCGACGTTGACGGCAGGAGAAAAGATGATTTTTGCGGTTGCAATCGACGGCAATACGTATATGCTTTACGGTATCGCGTCCGACTGCGTTATTAACGATAATGCGGAGTTTTCGGCTTGGTATCACTCCGCGACGTTCACGGATAATTATGCGGTACTTGCGAATGATTTGACGTTGGAAGGCACGAGCAAGCAATATCAAATGACGACGAAGTTCTCTAACCGTACGTTCAACGGGCTTGGCAATACCATTTATAACGGTTGGTTTAGATATGGTTTCTTTGCAAACGGGCGTATTGGCACGAAAGCTGTATTGAAGAACGTGAACTTTGAGAACTTTATCGTAGGCGATTACGGGATTTTCGGTTCGTATGCGGAAGGTGGTATCATTGAAAACGTTAACATTCAAGCTGTATTCCAAAACAATTACAACATGTTCGGCGGTTGGTCGGGATATCTTTGGTATGAAAATACGGGTGCAGCGCATGGAACAGAACAAACGTCGGTAAAGGATTGTACCTTTATTTTCAGTATGCCTGAACACATGATCGGCTCGAAAAACAGATTGTATATCGATGAAAATCACTATGTAACGACGATGACGAACGTAGATATCTATTCGTCGGCAGGGATTGCGAAACCGGGCGAAGAAGCGCTTCTTCCCAACGGAGCAGCAACAGCAAAAACAATGATTACGACGAACGTAGCGAAAACGAATTTCACCGACGTAAACATTTACGATACGCGCGACGTTCCCGCGGCAGCGCAAAACAGCTATGAATTGTTAGCGAACGGTAAGATTACGTTTACCGCGGCGGCGTTTGGGTTGGAAACGCTTCCTACGATTGCGAAAGTATATTTCGAAGGGTATACGCTTGACTCGTCGAAGTACACCGTAGATACCGCAGCGAACACCATCAGCGTAGCGTGCACCACGTACGGAACGAAGATGATTATTATCGAAACGGCAGACGGCACGCGTTATATGACGTCGAAAATCGTTGCGGACAACGAAATTTCTAACTTCCAAGATTTCTATAACTGGAACGCTACGTCGGGTACGAATCGCCGTAAGAAACAATATTCCGTATTTACGCAAGATATCGATTGTACGGGGCAAGCGGCATATAGCGCGGGGTGGTTGATCAGCTGGGCGCAAGTACTCAACGGTCGCGGCTATAAGCTCATCAATTACACGGGTGATCTTTGGTCGAATACCGACGCGGCTACGTTGGGCGCAGGACTTATCGTTAAGAATATGAACGTTGAAAACCTTACAGGGTTCTCGACGGGGGCGCTCGGAACGTATAGCCAAGGCGTTGTAGTCGATAACGTACATATTACCGCTACGTTAGCCGCGGGATATAAGAACTTCCTTTTGGCTGCTGAAAACGGTAGCGCACCTTCGCTCTACGTAATGAATTCGTCGTTGAAGTTTACCGCTACGGATACGGGGGCGAAATATCAAATCGCCAGCAGCACGTTCTATACGGCATATCATACTGCAAATACCACGATTGAATTAACGAATGCGGAGTTTGCAGCGGATTACGACGAATCGGTTACCACGTCCAGCGGTAAAACGTATCGGTACGGCTATACGATTCCCGATGCAAATGGTGCGACTTCGCGTAAAGCGTTTATCTACAATGCAACGTTGAAGGATACGACGGGTACGAAGCATTGGATTACGAACGAAAAGACGGGCACGGTTGTAACGGAATAAAGTTTTCGTAACAGTAGAAATGTGTAGGGAAGAAAGCAATTTCTTCCCTATATTTTATGCCTTTTTATCTTTTGTTGCTGTTCAGGTGTTACTTATTCGTTACCCCTTATTGTCATTCTGGAACGAGCGAAGCGAAGTGATAGAATCTAATCAATCGACGAGATCCTATCGCTAACGCTCCAGGATGACGGTCGGGCGGCAAGACTATGTCTTGACTAAGACTTTCTATCTTTCGGCGTCGGAAAGAGTGTTACTTATTCGTTACCCCTTATTGTCATTCTGGAACGAGCGAAGCGAAGTGATAGAATTTAATCAATCGACGAGATCCTATCGCTAACGCTCCAGGATGACGGTCGGGCGGCAAGACCACGTCTTAATAGGACGGGGAAAACTCTGCTCGAAACGATAGAAGCTCATATTCGAAAGAAAAAGGAAACGCATGCTTAAAAACAGCAAAAAACGCCCCGCCAAACTTGGCGGGGCGTTCAGCTACCATGTAGTTACTTTTCAGGTTTGTTTTTTTGTTCGTCGCTCGGCTTATCGGCGAGCGTAAAACTATAATCGATATTGGGGTTCACCGCCCGAAGCGCCTGCACGAGATCTTCGTTCCAGTTCGGGTTTACCGACAGGACGAAAAACTGTTCGCCGAGATAAACGGTAAGTTTTTTTAAATCGGTATTGAGTACAATCGCCGTAATGTCCTTGATCTCGACGGAGCTTTTAATAAACCCGAATTGGGTGCGGAAACAACGCTCGTCCACGATATATTGCGCTTTCGCAAAGATAGAGATTACGGTAATGATACAAAATACGCATACGGCGATGAGAAAGGGGGATTTCAACGCGTCGGAAAATCCGCGCACGCCTTGGTTTTTGATTCGGAGCGCGCTGACGACAATCCCGACTCCGCAGAGTACGATCACGGCGATCGCTAATCCGATCATGGTTTTGGTGAATTGATACTTAAAATATTTTGCCTGTTTCGGCGCAGTTTTCTTTTTCATAGCAATATTATAGCACGGCAAACGGAAAAAAGCAACCTTTGATTTGCCTTTACGCCGTCGAAAGGAAGAAAATTTTGAAAATATTTTCTAGAGCGGTAAAAAGTCGGTTGCAAATCCGCGTGGGAAGTTGTATAATAATAGGGTTATGAAAGCACACGTAAGAGAACAGAAAACAGAAGCGCAAATCGAAGCGGAAATTGCCGAAAGGGAACGGAAGCAGTTCGACAAAATGACGAAAACGCCGATCGCAAGGCTTGTCATTGGGCTCGGGATTCCGACTATGTTAAATATGATGGTTACGTCCCTTTATAACCTTGCCGATACCTATTTCGTAACGGGCTTGGGGCAACAGGCGACGGGCGCGGTCAACGTCGTTTTGTCGTTGATGTCTATTATTCAAGCAATCGGGTTTACGTTCGGTATGGGAAGCGGGAGCATTGTGTCCAAGCTCTTGGGCGCGCGGAAACGGGAAGAAGCGGACAAAGTCGCTTCGACGGCGTTTTTTACCGCAGGCGCGATTGGAGTTTTGATCTTGCTGTTTGGTATGCTATTCCTATCCCCGCTGATGCGTTTGCTGGGAGCGCCGTCCGAAACGGGGGTCGAAACGACAACGCTTGCGTACGCGAAAGAGTATTCTACTTGGATTTTGTTCGCTGCGCCGTTTATGTGTATGTCGTTTGTACTCAACAACGTTTTGCGCGCGGAAGGAAAAGCGGTATTATCGATGGCAGGGCTGGTTTCGGGCGCAGTCATCAACGTCGCGCTCGATCCGATTTTGATTTACGGCGCGGATATGGGAATCGCAGGCGCGGGAATTGCAACTTGCGTCAGTCAAGTCATCAGCTTCGCAATTTTATTGGGAATGTTCCTTACAGGCAAAACGGTCGTTCGCATGCGCGTTAGGAGTATTGCGCGGCAATTTGCGGTATATTTCGACGTGATCGCGACGGGCTTTCCGTCCTTTTGTCGGCAAATTCTCGCAAGCCTTTGTACGGTTATGCTGAATTGGGCGGTCAAGCCCTATGACGGTGCGTTGGCGGCGCTCGGAATCGTACAAAAAGTCTTTATGGTCGCCTTTTCCATTTCGCTCGGGATTGGGCAGGGCTATCAGCCCGTTTTGGGATATAATCATAGCGCGAAACGGTATGATAGAGTGCGCGGCGCGTATTTGTTTACGCTGGTATTTTCCATGTCGCTGATGTCGGTGTTTGCGATTGTTTGCGCGATTTTTGCTCCCAACTTAATGCGTGCGTTCAATCAAACGGACAACGCGACGAAAATCGGCGCGCTCTCCTTGCGGTTGCAATGTATTTGTATGCCGCTGCTGCCTGTGAATTTTATGATCAGTATTACCTATCAAACGGTCGGAAATAAAGGCATAGCGTCTTTGCTTTCCGTGTCTAGGCAAGGGTTGTTTTACATACCCGCCGTATTGATTTTGCCAAAAGTTGCGGGGCTATTCGGAGTACAATGCTGTCAATCGGTCTCCGACGCATTCTCGTTCTTGTTTGCGTTGCCGTTTACGTATTTGTTCTTCAAATCGCTAAAACAGGCGCAAGCTGCACAACTTTTAGAAAATGAAAAAATCGGAAACGAGTGATCGTTTCCGATTTTTACTTGGTTATTCGTTCAAAAAATACGCTTGCGAATATGCCGTGTTGCCTTGCTCGTCTACCACGCGGATACGGAAATATCCGTCGGTAGGGTATAACGTAAATTCCGCAGAATCGAGCGTGTTGTTGGGCTCGGCAAAGACGGTTTGGGCTCGCCTGCTTTTCGTGGAAAGCGAAATCTTTCGGCAGGGAGAAGCCTGCACTTTTACGACGTCTCCGTCCTGTATCAAGGAAAAGATTTGCGGGCCTGTGGAAGCGTAAAAATCGCCGCGCTGTAAGGCGTTCATGATCGTTGCATAGTCCAACTTTTCCGCGTTGATCCATACCCAACCGCCGAACGAATCGGTGTACGGCGCTTGAAAGCCTTTGCCGTTATGATTGTCGTCGGCTGCGGTGCAAAACAACTTCTTACCCGCGCGGAGAAAATCGTCCAAAGCGTGTTCGTCGTCCAACAGTCCAAGATGTACGCAGGAATGGTTGTAAATCTCCACGGCGAATAAATTCTCGTAGCCCAAATAATCCGTCGCGTTTTCAAGCGACCAAGTCGGGTGATTGTACGAAACGATAAACCCGCGCTCATTCGCGATTCGAATTATTTCATTGATTCCGTCCGTCGAATACCGACGTTCGTATTCCCCGTCGAAACGGATCAACGGCTTGTTTTCTTCGGAAGCGAAATGGTTGTAGACGCTCGCATAACAAGGCGTCAGCGTATTGTGTTGATCGAGCGCGTAAAAATTCAAATGGCATACCCGCATATGTAGATTTTTCAAAGTCGATTGATTGGAAAACTCCTTAATCGCGACTTCGCAAGACGTGATCGTCAAAAACTCGTCGTCGTCCAGACGGGAGTTGTCCACAACAAACTCGTGATCGGTAAACGCGACGATGGAGTATCCGCGCTTTTTATATTCTTCTTTCAGCGTTTCCACGCTCGCTTTCCCGTCGGAGTATGTCGAATGGCAATGCAAATTCGCTTTGAAATACTTTTTGTTCGGGTCTAATAAAATTTTCATAAGAGTAGCTCCTTATATTATAGAAGTATAGCATAAACGGGTCTGAAAGTCAAGAAAGTAAAACACTTGTAGAAGTGAAAAAATCTGCGTTCAAACGATTGACAAAAAAGGGAAAGTTTTGTACAATTATGAAAGAACAAAACTCAAAGGAGTAAAACATGATGGATCTTAAAAAACTTGTCAACGAAATGAGTGTAGAAGACCTTTGCGGTCAAGTGCTTTGTTATGATATTCAACCCGAAGATACGGTGGAAGAAACGTACGACGTGATCGAGCGTATCCGCCCGGGTTCGCTGTTCCTTTGCGGAACGTCCAAGGATACGTTGGAAGAACTCGAAGAACATTTCCAACGCGATAAAGGATTTTATAAGCATGCAACGAAAGTTACGGGCGTGCCGTGTATTATGGCAACGGACATTGAAAACGGTCCGGGGTGCATGTATGGACCATTGCCCGTTTTACCTGCGCCGATGGCTTGGGCGGCTTGTAACGACGAAACAATGATCGAACGCGCAGGGGAATTGACGGGTCGGATTTGCCGTAAGAACGGGGTGCATTACTCGTTCGGACCGGTAGTCGATCTGAATATCAATTTCCGTAACCCGTTGACGGCGTCGCGGAGTATTTCCGACGACGCGGACCGTATTATCCGCATTGGCGGAGCGTATACGCGCGGTATGCAAAAAAGCGGCTATATGGCTGCAACGGCGAAGCATTTCCCCGGCGACGGCGTAGACGAAAGAAACCAACACTTTATGACGACAGTCAACGACCTTTCCAAAGAAGAATGGATGGCGTCGTACGGGAAAGTTTACAAAGAAATGTTCAAACAAGGTGTGGCTTCGGTCATGGTCGGACATATTTCCTGCCCTGCATTCCAACCCGACGAAATCGACGAATACGGCGCTTTGCCCGGTACGTTGAGCAAGAACTTGATGACCGACCTTTTGAAAGGCGAACTCGGCTTCGAAGGCTGCGTAGTTTCGGACGCGATGAGTATGATCGGCGCGTGTGCGAGAGTGCCTGGGGAAAAACTCGGGATCTCTTTCTTCAAAGCGGGCGGGGATTTGATGCTCTTCCCCGAAGCGGAAGAATACGACCGTTTGGTCAACGCGGTGAAATCGGGCGAACTTTCCATCGAAAGAATGCGCGACGCGGCGTACCGTGTATTGAAGCTCAAAGAAAAAGTGCGTTTGTTTGAAGATCAAGCGGCGATTGAAGCGGAGATCGGCGACGTTTCGGCGGATATTGAAGAATTGTATGCGTTGGCGCAACAGATCGCGGAACAAGGCGTGAAGACGGTGCGGAATTTTGCGGGAGTTTTGCCTGTAAAGAAACAAAACGGCAAAGTATTGATGCTGAAAGTCGGCGGAAGCTTTTTCCATACCGAGCCTGACAATTCCTATTTTGAACACATGGAAGACGAATTTAAGAAAAACGGTTGGGAAGTTACGTCGTTGTTCTATGCAAAGCATAGAAAAGTCAAGGCGATTATGGACGATTACGATTTGATCGTCGTGCCTTGCGTGGGGAATATGCACGGTCAAACGTTGCGTGTAGGTTGGGATAACATTATGGCGTTCTGGCGCGGGTACGCGTTGCAACATCCGAACGTTGTGTTCGTGGGCTTGGACGATCCGTATAAACTGTTCGATTTCCCGTATGCGAAAACGTATATCAACGCGTTCGGCGGTACAGAACCTTGCCAACGCGCGGCGGTAAAGCTCATTTTGGGGCAAATCGAAAGCAAGGGCAAAAACCCTGTATCGTTTAGAGAATTTTTCCAAAGAGAAGACTAAACGGGAAAAAGGAGCAGGAAAATGAAACACGCTATCGAAAAAATTGCGGGCAATGTGATTCCGTTTTTATGGATCAGACAGGAAACGGAATCCGAGATTTATACTGAAATCAACAAAATGTACGAATACGGCGTTCGCACGTTTTGTATCGAAAGCCGTCCGTTCTATCCCGAACGGATTGAGAAGGAAGGGAAACCGGAATGTGATTTCAACACGGAAGCATGGTTTAAGCGCATCGGATTTATCTTAAAGACCGCAAAGGAAAAGGGCATGCAGGTTTGGATGCTTGACGACAAGCGTTTCCCGACGGGCTTTTGTAACGATAAGTTAGCGGACAGAATGGATTTAAGCGCTCGCCAAATTTTTTGCCGTTTTGTGGATTTTGTATCGCTCGGCGATCCGCTTTGCGTGATGACGTCGCTCAAACCCGAAGAAGGCGATAAGCTACTCGGCGCGTACCTGTTCCCCAGGAAGAACGGAAAAATCAAGTTTGAAGCAGGGATCTCGATCGAAGCGGGGGAAGCGGAAGATATGGTTTCTTTCCACGTACCCCAAGGCGAATACCGCATCGCGTTCCTTGCGGAAACCAACCGTTTGGGCTCGTTCCCGTACTATTTGGATATGCTTAACGAAAAGAGTACGGATTTTTTCTTAGAAGAAATTTACGAGAAGCATTATCAGCGCTTTTCCGAATATTTCGGTACGACGTTTGCGGGCTTTTTCAGCGACGAGCCTGGGTTCGGCAACGGTTGGGCGAATATCAAAATTTCCGAATATCCCGATGAGTTCAGTTACGAACTCGGGAAAATCGGCGGCGCGTATCCGATCAGTCAGGAAGTGCTTGATCACGCCTTGGAAAACGGGTATAGTTTGATGCATTTCGTTTCTTTGTTCATCGATTGTGGGGAAGTTACGCCGGAATTCCGTTGTTTCTACGCGGACAAGGTTACGTCCGTTTATCAACGCAATTTCGTCGGGAAACTTTCCGATTGGTGTCATGAACACGGCTGCGTGTATACGGGGCATATCATTGAAGATCTCGGTTCGCATTGTCGGTTCGGTTGGAGTACGGGACACTATTTCAAATCGATGGACGGCGCGGATCTTTCAGGTGTGGATATCGTCCTGCATTCTATGAAACCGTATCTCAACGAAGGACAATTTCTTTCGGCGGTTGGGCTGTGCGATCCGCTGTTTTATAAACATACTATGGTTAAGCTTGCGGCGTCGAGCGCGGCGTTGGACGAAGAAAAGCAAGGTAGGGCGCTCAGCGAAGTATTCGGCGCGTACGGGTTCTGCGAAACGATCAAGGATATGCTGTATATCGTCAACCACATGCTCGTTATGGGCGTGAACTATTTTGTTCCGCATGGATTTTCGATGGATTTCCCCGATATCGACTGCCCGCCGCATTTCTACGTCGGCGGAAAACTCCCGAACTGGGAAGCGTATCAGTTGTTGTTCGGCTATATGCAAAGAATGGCGGACGTATTCACCGAAGGCAAGCGGGATACCAAGGTCGCGGTGCTCTATCATGGCGAAGCCGAATGGAGCGGGAAGAAATACGTGAATATGGACGATATTGCAAAGGTGTTGAACGAAGCGCAAATCGATTTTGATTTTGTGCCCGCGTATAAACTTCCTAAGTGCCAAAACAAGTATAAGATCTTGCTTATTCCCGAAGCGGGATATTATCCTACGTTTGTAGAAGACGAGCTTGCGAAAAACGAAATTCCCGTGGCGTACGTCGGCAAGGAGCTGAAAGTCAAGGACGTGCCCGCGTATCTGTTTAAAAAACGTATCGTCAAGCCCTTGTTCGAAAAACAAAACAAGGATTTGCGCGTAATGCAATACGAAAAGAACGGAAAAACGTATTATATGCTGTTCAACGACAGTATGAAACCGATGACAAACAAGCTGCTTCGCATTCGCGGCGCGGATTGGAAATTTACCGATTATTTGAACGGAAAAGAATTCCCCGCGAAGATTGCGGACGGAAAATGCTCGTTCCGTTTAGAGCCCGGGCAAGCGCTCGTGTTGCAAAAAGGGAAAGCCGCCCGAGTCCAACGCTATAAGACCTATCAAACGGTTACGGAATTTTCCATCGCACAAAAAGCGTATAACGAAACGGAATTCTCGGCGTATAGCGGGTTCGACAAGCATTTCAGCGGACATTTAAAATACTCGTTCGAAGCGGATTTAACGCAGGCGAAACGCTTGAAAGTGGATTTTAACGGCGAGTTCTGTAAGCTGATCATCGACGGTAAAGAGCAAATTAGTATCGACAAAGCGGAATTCCCGATCAAAGCGAAAGGTTTGAAGAAAGTGGAGATTGTGGTATGTAACACGCTTGCAAACGCGATGAAGGATCGTTTCTCGGCGTTCGGGTGTATCGACACGTGTTTCGTCCGTAGCGTAGAATTGTGTAAATAAAATACAAGTTGGATTTTAACGAAAGAAGAAAGCACAGGATTCGACCTGTGCTTTTTTGATGCCTGATCATAAAATCAGGTTGCGTATATTCAGCGGTTTTGCGCAAATGCTATCTGTTTAATGTTCGGATAAATCGGAATCTAATTTCGTTTCATGTAGCGTTCCAAACGGGTGCGTTGGCGGAGCGTAAACGGAATAGAGTTTTAACGGGAAAGAGCAAGCATTGATGATATTGTGCCACGTTCCCGATGGGATAAGGATGGCGTAATTTGCATTTACTTTTCCAACATGCTTTAAGGACTGTTTAGAGTTGCCCATATAAACGTTTGCACAACCGCTTTCAATGCGAATAAACTGGTCTAAATTGTCGTGCATTTCCAACCCGATTTCTCCGCCGACGGGGATAGACATGACCGTTACTTGTAAATATTCCCCCGTCCAAATTGCCGTTCTGAAATTATGATTGTAAAGTGTTTCGTTATGTATGTTGATTAAACTCGGCTTTGCGCCCAAATCTTTCTGATTTTCTGATGATGACATAGCATTCTCCTAATCGATATCCTTGATACTTTTATATGAAAAGGTAAGGAAACTTGTGCGGCTAATAACTTGTAGGGAAGATTTTTCTATTTGCATGCGGGTATTTGTCGCTTGCGCAAACTCTCAATAGATACAAAAAAGCGCACACCGTTCAAGGTGTGCGCTTTTTTGTATGCCTTAACCAATCTAAATCGAAGATTTTTTATTCGTTTTTAATTTGGGTCAAAAGCGAATTTAAAATGACTACTCAAATACACGGCTACAAACATAGAATCTTAATCTCCAAATTTTGAAACTTAATTAAAAAGAATTATTGTTCCTGTTATGTTTGTAAGTGTGACTTTCTTGTCTCCTAATCTGTTAAAATTAGTACATCCGATTGCGGTTAACAGGTTCTTATCATTTGCTGGGAAATAGACGTAACCAGCGGCGTTTAGAGTAATGCTATATTCCCCAGTATACCTATCACGATCGTAATTAACATCAAATGTTACAACAACATTGTCATAATAGGCATAATTTAAAACGCCTATTACTTCATACCCCCCTGGATCAGTTGATGCACTTAAGCTTGACGCTGGGTATTCCTTAAAGTAAAAAAAATGCGCGAAATTATCTATTGTTAAGTCAAATTGTCGATAATCTTTACTGGTATCCGATTGACTTGTTTCTTTTTCTGTGGCACTAGAAATATTATTTGAAGTATTATTTGAACAAGAAGTGATAGCAAGTCCATTCAATAGAAAAAGAATTAGTAAAATAAAGATTGTGAATTTATTTTTATATTTTCTCATAAAAAGCCCCAAAGTAAGATTTGTGACAATATTATACTAGATATTTTATCTAGTGTCAAGATATTTTGTGTAGTTTGGTGTAGGATTTTATTATGGATAAAAAATTTTGCAATAATTTAAAAGAGATAAGAAAATTGGGGATAATATAAGAAAATTGCGTGAAAAAGCGGGGTTTACGCAAGAGTACGTTGCGACCAAACTGCAATTAAACGGTTGTGATATTACAAGAAGCGCCGTTGCGAAGATCGAAGTAGGGCAAAGACATTTATATCCCGATGAAATTCTTTTATTACGAAAAATTTTAAACGTTACGTATGAAGAAATTTTTTCGATACAATAGGATTTTAAGTAGTAACAAAACGCACACCGTTCAAGGTGTGCGTTTTTGGCAGCTCCCGTAGGGGGCTAAAATCCTGACAGCGGAGTGTAAAAGGGTGGTGGTCGGTGCATGTAATTTGCATTAGCGGAATGTAATCGAGTATGTATGGTATCAAGCCGAAAATTACATACGCCTAATGGAAATTCCATATATTGCTGCGCAATGATTGCATACCAAGCCTTTCGGCTTGAGTAAAAAATCGACAAGCTTACTTGCTTGTCGATTTTTTGGCGAGCCTTAACCAACCTGAATGGAATCGTTTATTTTAACTTGCGTATTTTTGAAGTGTTTGTAATCACTACGAGCTGCATATTCTCCGCTAATTTTATTGTGGGGTCAATATTCATTTCTAAATTATTTGCTTGGCGAATCGCAATTACGTTGATAGAATATTTTTTACGTAAGTTTAATTCAATAAGCGTTTTCCCCACCCATTCAGGCTTAACTTCAAGTTCTATCAAAGATACGTCATTGGATAATTCGATAACGTCAACAAAGCCCGAACTCAAAAGATTTTTTGCAAGGCGTATGCCTGATTCACATTCAGGAAAAACCACTTTATCCGCTCCCACCTTACTTAGAATCTTTTTATGCACTTCATTCGCGCATTTTGCGATTACTGTACTTACGCCAATCTCTTTACACAACATTACAGCCATAACGCTTGCTTCAAGGTTGTTAGCCATAGCAATAATAACAACGTCCATATTGGCAACACCAAGTTGTTTTATCACTTCCGCATCGGTTACGTCTGCACATTTGCAGAAAGGAATATCGGCGATAGCGGAATTTACAATGGTTTCATCTGAATCAACGGCTAAAACGTCAGCCCCATTGTTCACAAGCTCTTTTGCTACCGCTAAACCGTATCGTCCAAGACCAAATACTGCATAAGATTTATTAATACTCATAACATACTCCTTTTTTTGTCAACCTACGCTTATTTCTTCGGTAGGATTTTTAATAATATTTCCCGTTTCCTTATTTGAATGAAATGCAACAGCCAAAGAAATAGGACCAATTCTTCCCAAGTACATTGTGGCAATAATGATAAGTTTTCCTAACAGTCCTAAATAGGGCGTAAGATTTCTTGACAATCCAACCGTTGCGGTCGCGCTTACGGTTTCATAAATTATATCAAGCGCTGGAGCATTGGTGACAGCAGCAAGCAAGATGGTCGATGTAAACACAATTGAAAAGGACATACTTATAACGGCAACGGCTTTCTTTGTAATTTGTCTTGATAAATTTCTATTAAATAGCGCTACTTCATTTTTGTTTTTAATCGCTGAATATGCAGTAGCGAATAACACAACAATCGTAACCGTTTTAATCCCGCCAGCCGTTCCAACGGGAGAGCCGCCGATAAACATTAAAAACAAACATAGAATCGCAGAGGCGTTTGTCAAATTTTCTTGCGGTACTGTTGCAAATCCTGCCGTTCTTGTCGTTATGGATTGAAAAAACGATACTTGAATTTTATCAAAAAGTGAATAATTTTCTATGGTTAAAGGGTTACTATACTCCAATATAAAAATTGCAATAGCACCCCCAAAAATAAGAATCAGTGTTGCCGACAATGCAATTTTACTATGCAATGTTAATCGTTTCAAACATTTAAAATTTTCTTTTCTGAAATTTTTTAATACGCGTATTATATCCCACCAAACGATATAACCAATACCACCTAAAATAATTAAAAGACTTGTAACAGTATTTATTAAAGGATTTAGCGCATAATTGCAAAGACTGTTTTCGGCTATTATATCAATACCTGCATTGCAAAAAGCGGAAATTGAATTGAATATTGAAAGCCAAATTCCTTTTACCCCAAAGTCTGGGATAAATACAATCATATAAAGCACCGCTCCAACCCCTTCAATAATAAGCGTGCCAAGAATAACTTTTTTAACAAAGGTGGCAAGTCCCGATAAAGAAGTAAGGTTGAATGAATCACTAATCAATCTGCTATCTTTCAAGCCTATTTTACGGTGCAACGCTATCGTTAATCCTGTGATTACGGTAATAATGCCAAGTCCGCCTACTTGTATTAAAAGCAAAATGACGATTTGTCCAAAAACACTCCAAGTCGTAACAGTCGGCAATGTAACCAATCCAGTCACGCAAGTTGAAGTGGTTGCCGTAAATAATGCGTCGATATACGGAACAGCTTTTCCATTTTTTGAACTGATAGGCAAAGCAAGCAATAGACTACCTATCAATATTACAAATAGAAAACTGAACATAATGACTTGGGTTGTTGAAAGTTTTAATTTATGTTTTTTCATAATCGATTTTTTTGAGATGAGATTTAGTATTTTTATTATAACACACTTCAAGATATATTTCAAGTCTTTAATGGGCGCAAAATCAAAATGCCACTACAACGCGCACTTATTTTGATACAAGTCGGCTCGCTAAAAATATG
>JAFVRU010000040.1 GCA_017504065.1 Clostridia bacterium | reverse complement strand
CCAAGAAAGGATTGAACGATTTTAATATGGGACTCAATACCCGTCCTGCAATCTATATTCCTTTCGCGCAGGCTATTCCCAACGTTGCGGTTATCGACCCTACGCAATGTATTAAAATGAAGACGGGTAAATGCGGTATTTGTCAAAAGTTCTGTGGCGCTGGCGCTATCGACTATACGCAAAAAGACGAATTTATCGAACGTCAATACGGCGCAATCGTCGTGGCTACGGGTTTTAAACCTATCGGTTTGGAAGCGTTTAACGAATACGGATATTTGGACAACAAAGACGTTATCACTTCGTTAGAGCTTGAAAGATTGATGAATGCGGCAGGGCCTACGGATGGCGTTCTTCTTCGTCCTTCCGATGGAAAACACCCGCACGTGATCACCTTTATTCAATGCGTTGGCTCGCGTGATACCAGCGGTTGCGGCAAACCCTATTGCTCGAAGATCTGCTGTATGTACACGGCGAAGCACGCGATGCTCATTCGTGAAAAATATCCCGATACAGAAGTCCACGTATTCTATATCGACGTACGTACGCCGGGGAAGAATTACGACGAATTCTTCCGTCGCGCGGTGGAACAATACGGCGTGGACTATATCAAGGGTATGGTCGGGAAAGTCTATAACGAAAACGGTAAGTTGATGGTACAAGGCTCGAACTTGATCGACAACGAACAAGTTACGATCGAATCCGATCTCGTTGTCTTGGCTGCTGCAATCGAACCCGAACCTTCCGTTCGGAAGATTGCGACGCTGCTTACGGCAAGTATCGATACCAACAACTTCCTTACGGAATCGCATGCGAAACTCCGTCCCGTAGAAAGTCCTACGGCGGGCGTATATCTCGCGGGCGTTTGTCAAGGTCCGAAAGATATCCCCGAAACGGTTTCCCAAGCTTCGGCTTGCGCGGCGAAAGTCATTGGGCTCTTGGTGAAAGATAAGTTAAAGACCAATCCTTGCGTGGCAACGCCTGACGAAACGATGTGTAACGGCTGTAGCCAATGCGCAAACGTTTGTCCTTACGGCGCGATCACGTACGTGGATAAGGAATTCCGACTCGGCGGCGGGAAAACGGAAGTTCGTCGCGTAGCATCGGTCAACCCTGCCGTGTGCCAAGGCTGCGGCGCATGTACGGTAACTTGTCCGTCGGGGGCGATGGATTTGAAAGGATTCAGCTCCAAACAAATTATGTCGGAGGTAGAAGCGATATGCAAGATGTAACTACGGAAAAGAAAGAATTTACGCCGAACATCGTGGCGTTCTGCTGCAACTGGTGTTCGTATGCGGGCGCGGATTTGGCGGGCTCAAGCCGTCTTACGTATCCTGCGAACGTGAAAATTATTCGCGTACCTTGCTCCTGTCGTGTGAACCCCATGTTCGTGTTGAAAGCGTTCCAACGCGGCGCGGACGGAGTAATCCTGTGCGGCTGCCACCCCGGCGACTGCCACTACGTAACGGGTAACTACTACACGAGAAGAAGAATGGCGCTTTTGTATAGCTTCTTGAACTATATGGGTATCGAGAAAGAACGTACGAGAGTGGAATGGGTTTCCGCAGCGGAAGGCGCGCGGTTTGCGAGCGTTATGAACGATTTCGTGAAAACGGTAACCGAGCTCGGCGAAAACAAACGCTTGACCGACCTTCGGGTAAAGGAGGGCGAATAAGATGAAAGAAGTAGAATTGAAAATGTTGGATCGGGCGAAAGCGCTTTTGGAAAGCGGTGAAGTTGCGCGCGTCGTCGGTTGGAAGAAAGGGGATTTCTGTTTTGACCCCGCTCCCGCCGTATTCGAAACGGTCGAAGAACTCGACGGGTTTGTCTACGATTGGTTCTGCGGCGCGAACTTGTCCAAATATCTCATTCAAATCGCGAAAAAGGAAGGCAAAACGGCGGTATTTTTGAAGCCTTGCGATACGTACAGCTTCAATCAACTCGTCAAAGAACACCGTATCGACCGTGAAAAGGTCTACGTGATCGCGGTGGAATGCTTGGCGAAACTCGACGTGGAAAAGATGAAAGCGAAAGGCGTTTCCATGATCGAAAGCGTAGAAGTGGTAGACAAGGAAGTCCGCGTAAAAACGGCTTACGGCGAAGAAACGCTGTCGAAGCCCGAAGTGATTTTGACGAAGTGCGAAACCTGCCAAAAAACGCACCAAGCCAAAGACGAAGAAATTATTGTGCATGAGCGTCCCGAACGCGACGTCAACCGTTTTGCGGAAGTGGAAAAACTCGAAGCGATGACGGAAGACGAACGGTTTGCGTTCTGGCGCAACGAACTCTCCAAATGTATCCGTTGTAACGCTTGCCGTAATGTATGTCCCGCATGTTCGTGCGTGAAATGCGTATTCGACAACCCCGCGTCGGGGATCGCGGCAAAAGCGAACGATGATAAATTCGAAGAACAACTCTTCCATATCATTCGCGCGTTCCACGTAGCGGGTCGTTGTACCGACTGCGGAGAATGCAGTAGAGTTTGCCCGCAAAACATTCCATTGCATTTATTGAACCGTAAATTCATTAAGGATATCGACGGTTTGTACGGGGAATTCCAAGCAGGGGAAACGACGGAAGGCAAAACACCGCTCACTTCCTTCACGGAAGGCGACGTAGAACCCAAAGACGTGTTTCAAGGGGAGGCGAAATAATGTATAGAATCGCAAAAGAAAATTTAAATCAATTATACGCCAAGATCAATGAAACGATGGGCTTGTTTATTCCTGTTAAACGCGCGGGCGAAGTCAACTACGCTGTTTGGGGGGAAGGCAAGGAAGTTTCTTTGGAAACGCTCAAAACGGTAAAATCCCCGAAAAACATGTTCTTCCCGCAAACGGAAAACATGATGAAGTTCAAAACGGACGGGAAGAATATCGAAGTCATCGACGTCCGTGAGCAATGGGACGAAAGACGCCCGTTCGTAATGTTCGGGGTCAAAGCCTGCGATTATAAAGCGATCGAAGTGCTTGATAAGGTGTTCCTTGGCGATCCTGTAGACAGCTACTATAAGATGCGCAGAGAAGCGACGACGATCGTAACGCTCGCTTGTTCGCGCCCCGAAGAAAGCTGTTTCTGCGGCGTGTTCGGTATCGACGCGACTGCGCCCCAAGGCGACGTAACCACGTGGCTGGACGCGGAATATCTGTATTGGCAAGCGAATACGGAAAAGGGCGAAGCGTTGACGGAAAAAGTACAAGATTTGTTGGAAGCGGGCGGCGAAACGGAAGTGGAAGCGCAACAAACCGCAACCAAAACGGTTATGGAAAAATTGCCGTTTGCAAATCTCGATCTTTCCAAATTCAAGCCCGAAAACTTGAACGAATTGTTCGATTCCAAGGAATGGGAATCGATGAGCGAAGCTTGTTTGGGTTGCGGAACTTGTACGTTCGTCTGCCCGACTTGCCAATGCTTCGACATTCGGGATTTCAAGACCAACGAAGGCGTAATCCGCTACCGTTGCTGGGACTCCTGCATGTATTCCGATTTCACGTTGATGGCGCACGGGAACAGCCGTACGACGCAAATGCAAAGATTCCGTCAAAGATTCATGCATAAGCTCGTATACTATCCGTCGCAATACGACGGGACGTATTCCTGCGTAGGTTGCGGACGTTGCGTGAATAAGTGCCCGCAAAACCTGAACATCGTCAAAGTAATCAAAACGTTGGGGGGTAAAGACAATGATTGAAGAAACTCTCATTCCCAAAGTAGGCGTAATCACGGACGTACGTAAAGATACGCCCGACGTCAAAACGTTCCGCGTAGTCGGTACGGACGGCAAGAAACTCTTTCAACACATGCCCGGGCAATGTGCGATG
>JAFVRU010000039.1 GCA_017504065.1 Clostridia bacterium | reverse complement strand
GGTACGCGCGGACGGTCGTACGTACGCGTACACGTTGCCGATGGATACCATGAGCCTTTCCAAGCAGGCGGACAAAGCGGAATTGTTGAAGGAGTTAAAAACTCGTTTAACGGATAAGACGTTTTCTTTTTCTTTCCAGCCTTATGGGTTGTTCGAACGGATTAAAAATACGTTTTCTAAATACGCCTTTTCAAAAAATTTAAAGACGGTTTTAGCAAAATATAATTTGACGCCGATGGAAGCGGGGGAACAACTCAACGTTGATCCCGAGATTTGGAAAAAGATCGTCAAGGGCGTATTTGCTCCCACCAAGAACCTGTTGTTTTCGCTTGCGTTGACGGCGCAGCTTTCGATGGAAGACTTGAAAGCTCTGTTCTTGCTTTGCGGGTTCGAGCTGGACTACGCGCAGGAAAAGGACGTCGTGATCACGTATTTGTTGGAACAACGCGTGTATAATCGCGGAATGATCGACGCGGCGCTTGCGGAATACCATATCGAGAATTTGTTTTTGAAATAATTGCCTAAAACGGTTGCGTTTTTAGATTGCGTGTGCTATAATAAACGAAATTGAATACCCGAGCGGGAAAAGAGTATCCGTACTCCAACGCGGACAGAGAGACGCGCCGTAGGCTGAAAACGCGTCGCGAAAAGGGGCGGTGAAAGTGCGTTTCCGCGTGAATAGGACAGATTAATACTCTGCGGAAGTCTCCGTTATCAGACGTGAAAGGGAAAGCTTGTATAGCTTTCTAAAGTAAAGTGGAACAGCGTTTACCGCGCCTTTATACGATGGTATAAGGGCGCGGTTTTTCATAAAGTTAACCTTATTTATCAGGAGTAAGTATGTTTTTTAAGAGTTTAAGAGAAGATATTAAAGCGGCGAAACGGAATGACCCTGCCGCGCGGAATTGGTTCGAGATCTTATTGACCTACTCCGGCGTACACGCGCTTTCTTGGCATCGCGTCGCAAGATTCTTTTATAAAATCAAGCTCAAGCTCATCGCACGTATGATCAGTCAAATGGCGCGGTTTTTCACGGGCATTGAAATTCATCCTGCGGCAAAGATCGAAGCGGGCGTGTTTATCGATCACGGCTCGGGTGTGGTGATCGGGGAAACGGCGGAAGTGCATAAAGGCACGGTCATTTATCAGGGCGTAACGCTTGGCGGAACGGGTAAGGAACGCGGCAAACGCCACCCGACGATCATGGAAAACGTAACGCTTTCAGCAGGAGCAAAAGTGCTGGGCGGATTCACCGTCGGCAAGGGCGCGAAAATCGGCGCGGGAGCGGTCGTGCTCAAAGAAGTGCCGCCGTACGCGACGGTCGTGGGGATTCCCGGCAGAATCGTGCGAATCCGTCCGCCTGAAACGGAGAATGAAATCCACGAAGGCATTATCGCTGTAAAAGCGTTGAATCAAGAACTTCGGGCGGAAGACTTGGCGCTCAAGGAAGAACAAGCTAAGGAAGCGGCGCGGATCGCAGAAGAAAAACGCAGCGGGAAATTAGAGCCGATGCAGCCTATTCCGCTCCCGACGGAAACGGCGGCTGGAATAGAGAAAACACAAGAACAACCCACCCAGGTATGGGATGAAATTCAAAAAAAGGAAGGAGAATCGAATGAAAATTTATAATTCGTTGACCAAAAGAAAGGAAGAATTCGTACCCTTAGACGGGAAGAAAGTGAAAATGTACGCATGCGGAATCACCGTTTCTGGGGAAGCGCATATTGGGCACGGGTATCAGGCGCTCATCTACGATATTATGCGGAAGTATTTGAAGAAGCAAGGCTACGACGTAACGTACGCGCGGAACTATACGGACGTGGACGACAAGATCATCGCAAAATCCCGTGAGACGGGGATTCCTGCCGACGAGTACGCGGCGAAGATGATCGAGAACATCAATGGGATCATGGAAAAGTTCCACGTGGACGATCCCGACGTTTGGCTGAAAGCGACGGAGAATATCGAGAACATCATCGGATTTGTGTCGACGCTCATCGAAAAAGGACATGCATATCCGACGAAAAACGGGGACGTGTATTTCGACGTGGAGAGTTTCCCCGGCTATGGCAAGCTGTCCAATCGGAATTTAGACGACGCGCTTGACGGCGTTCGCGTAGACAACGACGAAGATAAGAAGAACGCGTATGATTTCGCGCTTTGGAAGAGCGCGAAGCCCGGGGAGATCAGTTGGGACTCGCCTTGGGGCAAGGGCCGTCCCGGTTGGCATATCGAATGTTCGGCAATGAATCGCGAAGCGTTCGGCGAGCAGATCGATATTCACGGCGGCGGACGGGATTTGATTTTCCCGCACCACGAAAACGAAATTGCGCAAACGGAAGCGTTGACAGGCAAGCAATTCGTGAAATATTGGACGCATAACGGGCTCATCAAAGTCAACGGGCAAAAGATGAGCAAGTCGCTCGGCAATAGCTTACTCCTTGCCGATCTTTTAGAGAAATACAGCGACGAAGCGGTAAAATTCGCGCTTTTGCAAACCAATTACCGCAACGATATCAACGTAACGGACAATTTGTTCCCCGACGCGGAAAAGCATTTGTATGAGTTCTATTCCACGCTTGCAATCATCGAAAAAGTCATCGATAAGCTGACGGGGTTAGAGTTGACCTTGGAAAACGACGACGCGATTGCGGCAACCGAAGCCGCGGAAAAAGTGGAGAACGAGTTCAACGCATGCATGAGCGACGATTTCAACACGGCGCTAGCGCTTTCTAACCTGTTCGCATATTTCAAGGAAATCAAAAAACTGTTGCAAACGGGCAAATCGGGGGATTATTTCACGGCGCTGGCGTATGCGGTACAAATCCGTCAAACCTACGGACTTTTAGGGCTGTTCCGCAAAAACGCGCACGAATACGTCGCTTGGTACGACGAACAACATACGGAAACGATTCCCGCGGAAGTCAAGGCGGTAGCGGAAGAACGCTGGGCCGCAAGAGTCAATAAGGATTGGGCGAAGAGCGACGAGCTCCGCGCGAAACTCGCGGAAATGGGGTACGCGGTCAAGGATAGCAAAACGGGCTATGAACTAATAAAGAACTAACGAACGGAAGAAAAAAATGGACGCATTAATTGAAATGTTTAAAAACGTACTCGTGTTCGTTTTGCTCGCTGTGCCGGGCGTGATCGTCGTGAAGATCAAAATGCTCAAAAGCGAGCAATCGGGCGTGCTTTCCAAAGTTTTGCAATACATCGGTTTGCCGTTTTTGGTGTTAAGCAGTACGTTGAACGTAGAGTTTAATAAAGAATTTTTGAAGGTGATCGGTATTTCCGCCGCGATATCGAGCGGATTTACGATGATGATGTATTTCCTTTCCAAACCGCTTACGGCGATGGAAAAGGACGAAAGAAAGCGCGGAATGATGCGCTTTTGCCAAATCGCAACGAATAACGGCTTTTTGGGGATTCCGCTTGCGGTAGCGGTGTTTGCCGACCGTCCGCTCGTTGTAACTTCGTTAATCATTGTGAATATCGTTTCTTTGATATTCTTTAATACGTTCGGAATTTATCTCGTTTCGGGTAATAAATCGGCAATCCAAGCCAAGAAAGCGTTACTCAATCCCGTTTTGATCGCTTTTGTCTTGGGGATTGTACTCAATTTGTTGGACGTAAAAACGCACGTAGAAGAAGTGTCCACGTACGCGGGATATTTGGGCGGTTTGGTAACGCCTTTGTGTATGCTGATTTTGGGTATGAAATTGGGCGACGCGCCGATAAAGCCTTTGTTTACGACTTGGAAATCTTACTACGTGGCGGCGATTAAGTTGGTGCTTGTTCCCGTGCTTGTCGTTGCGGTTACGCTTTTATTGCGGCAGTTTTTTGCGATCGGAGACGACGTCGTGTTCGGGCTCTTTATCGGGTTCGCTTTGTCCACGGCGACGCTTGGGATTGTGTTTGCAGACAATTACGGGGGCGATACTGAAAACGGCGTCATATTTACGCTGGGAAATACACTACTCTCGATCGTTAGCGTTCCGATTTTGTATTGGCTGCTCGTAGCGTTATTGTAAAGGGAAATTTACTGTTTCCGTTTGCGTTTACTTGACGCAAAAAGGGAACGCGTTAGAATAAAAACGAAGTCATTTTAAATTTTAATAAAAAAGGAGAAAGAGAAATGAGAACGAAAAAACTTGCGATTTTAGCGTTGAGTTTGGGAATGGTTTTTTCCATGAGTTCCGTGTCTTGCGGCGGCAAGTCCGAAAGCGATGCAAATAGCGGAAGTAGCACGGAAAGCAGTTTGCCCGAAGAAGTACAAGGCGAAACGTTAGCGGACGAAAATGCTTGGGTACAGGCGATTACGTCTACTTTGGAGAAAACGAATGCCAGCGTACTTGGCACGGCGCGAATGGAAGAACGCGCGAACGAATATTATAGGATCGAGAGCGGTACGACAAGGGCGAGCGTGGCGGACGGAAAGGTTTATCAAAGCTCTACGGGTACGACGTCGTTTCATTACCCGGACGAAGAAACGGGAGAGATTTGCACGGGGGAAGAAGCTTTTTCCAATGAAAGGTACATATCTTTCGTAGATGGCACGG
>JAFVRU010000007.1 GCA_017504065.1 Clostridia bacterium | reverse complement strand
TTCGGGAGCAGGCTCTTGCGCTTTTGCTTTTGCAGGAGTAGGCGCTTCCGTCTTTTCGGGAGTGGGTTTTTCTGCTTTTTTCACGGGTTGCGTTTTTGCTTTTGTAGGAGTAGGTGCTTCCGTCTTTTCGGGAGCAGGTTCTTCCGCTTTTTTCGCAGGTTGCGCTTTTGCTTTTGCAGGAGTAGGCGCTTCCGTCTTTTCGGGAGCGGGTTTTTCTGCCTTTTTCGCGGGTTGCGCTTTTGCTTTTTCCGCTTTGGGCGCTTCCTTGGCAGGGGCAGCCGCAACTTCTTCCTTGACAGGTTCAGTCTGAACTTCTTCCTTGACAGGTTCAGGCTTTACTTCCGCTTTCACAGGTTCGGCTTTGGGTTCTTCCTTGACGGGTTCAACCGCAATTTCTTCCTTGGCAGGGGCAGCCGCAACTTCTTCCTTGACGGGCTCGGGCTTTACTTCCGCTTTCACGGGCTCGGGCTTCGTCGCGGGTTGAACGGGTTTCGCTGCGGGTTGAACGGGTTTCGCTGCGGGTTGAACGGGTTTTGCCGTTTTTGCCGCCGCTGCAGCCGCAAGTTCCGCTTTCGCCAACCGTTTCTTCGCTTTGGAACGAACGATCGAAAGGGCAATGATAATGCCGAGTATTAAGACGATAAACGCCGCAAGCCCCGCCAAAATATAGGTCAAAACGGGGTGATCCAAGCAATACGTCTTGCAATTTTGATACAGTTCTTTGATTTTATCCATCATACCGTCCATATTTTCTCCTTTTTTTGAAACGTCGCGCCTTGTATACATACGCCGAGCGCCGCCAAAAAATGCGATAATATATTTATATATTTATATTTTAATATAAAAACTCGAAAAAGTCAATATATGCCGCCTAAAAAGTTTGTGTTTTTTTCTAAAAAGTTTGACAATTTCAAGCAAATGCGGTACAATAAATTTATGGAACAAACGATTGTGATTATCGGCGGCGGAGCGTCGGGGCTGATGTTAGCGGACGCTTTGCCCAAAACAACCCGCGTGATCATCGTAGAACGTGGGGAGCGGCTTGGTCGGAAACTTTCCGCGACGGGTAACGGACAGGGCAACGTTACCAATATAAACGCGCACAAGGAAGCGTATTTTTCGGTAGAAGATACGAGAAATTCGCGCGCGGAATCGCTTGTGCGGGAGCAAGACCCGACGTCGTTGCAGACGTATTTTTCGTCGCTCGGCGTATTGCTTGCCGCAGACAGCAGGGGACGGGTTTATCCCACGGGCAAGCAGGCGTCCGCGCTCACGGACGCGTTGCGGTATTCTATTGCGCGTAAGGGAGTGGAAACTCGTTTACAGGCGCGCGCGATCGACTTGGAGAAAACGTCGGACGGATTTTTCGTAACCGTTCAAACCGAGTCGGGAACGGAACGGATTTTTGCGGATTACGTTGCGGTTTGCGCAGGCGGGAAAGCGGCGAAGAATTTCGGAACGGACGGGAGCGCGTATGCGCTCGTGAAACCGCTTGGGCATACGGTTACAACTTTATATCCGTCGCTTGTGCAGCTCAAAACGGACACAAAATACACGAAAACGCTGAAAGGCATTCGTGTAGCCGACGGAGTTTTGACTGCGAAACAAAAGGGGCAAACGCGCGCGGAAAAAGGAGATATTCTCTTTACCGAGTACGGGATTTCCGGCGACGCTACGTTCCGTATTTCCGCGTTCATTGCGGATAAAATTACGGACGGAGTCGAATTGACGGTGGACTTTTTGCCCGATTTTTCCGAAGAACAACTTCTGCGGATCGTAACGGAAAAGCAAAAGACCTTTCCCGATCTTCCAAGCGGGGAGCTTTTGTTCGGGATTGTGAACAATCAAATCGGGCGGGCGATTATGAAACGCGCGGACGGCGACGTAGCGTCGGCGGTACGATTTTTGAAATCGTTTCCGCTGACGGTAACGGGCACGCTCGGTTTCGATTACGCGCAGGTTACCAAGGGCGGTATTCCGCTTTCGGAAACGGACGGGGATTTACAAAGCCGTTTTGCGAAAAATTTGTATTTCGCAGGCGAGATCTTGGACGTGGACGGACAATGCGGCGGGTTTAACCTGCAATGGGCGTATTCGTCCGCAAAAACGGTGGCTGCCGCGCTCATCAAAAAGTGTAAATAAAGGGGGCAGGTATGCGATTATTTACTTTATCGGATATTAAATTGCCCATTGGAACGTCGGAAACCGAGCTCGAAAAAATCGCGGCAAAGAAACTCGGCGGAAAGGCGGGATATTTTGCGATCAAGAAAAAATCGCTTGACGCGCGAGATAAAAATAACGTCCGATACGTATATACGGTGGAGTTCTCCAAAACTCCGCCCCAAAAACAGGAACGGACTTTCGAACGGTTGCCGAGCTCGAAAACTCCCGAAAAAGCGGTGCTTGTGGTCGGCGGCGGGCCTGCGGGGCTATTTTGCGCGATCCGTTTGCTCGATCACGGGATTATGCCCGTGTTGATCGAACGCGGCGCGCCTGTGGACGAGCGGGAACGGGATATCAACGCCTTTTGTCGGGAACGTGCTTTAAACGTAGAGAGCAACGTACAGTTCGGCGAAGGGGGCGCGGGTACGTTTTCGGACGGGAAACTGAATACGCAAACGCACAGTCCGCTCAACCGCGAAGTGTTGGAGATTTTTGTGCGGTTCGGCGCGCCGAAAGAGATTTTGTGGTTATCCAAACCGCATATCGGCAGCGACAATTTGAAAAAAGTCGTGAAGAACATGCGGGAATATATTTTGGCGCAGGGCGGGAAAATTGCCTTTCATACCCGTTTGGACGATTTCCGTATTCAAAACGGTAAGCTGACCGAAGTCGTACTCAAAGACGACTCGGGGGAGCAAGTTTTGCCGGTTTCCGCCGTAGCGCTTGCGATCGGGCATAGCGCCCGCGACACGTTTGAAACGCTATACCGTCGTGGCGTACCCATGCGGCAAAAGGATTTCGCCGTCGGGGTGCGGATCGAGCATTTGCAATCCAAGATCGGATTCGCGCAATACGGCAAGGAATATACGCGCTTGCCCGCAGCTGATTATAAGCTGGTTTCCCACACGCCCGAGCGTTCGGCGTTCACATTTTGTATGTGCCCGGGCGGGTACGTAATGCCCGCAACGAGCGAGCAGGGTTGCGTTGTTACCAACGGTATGAGCAATTTTGCACGCGACGGAGCAAACGCCAACAGCGCGCTGATCGCACAGGTAAGTCAGGCGGATTTCGGCGGCGATTCTCCGCTTGCGGGCGTGGAGTTTCAACGCCGATTGGAGCGGAACGCTTTTTTAGCGGGCGGCGGGAGTTACGCCGCGCCCACGCAGCTGCTCGGGGATTTCTTGGCGGATAAAGAAAGCAGTCGGTTTGGCGAAGTGTTGCCCACCTACGCTGCGGGAACGACGTTCGCGGATTTGAGAACGGTACTGCCTGCGCCCGTCATCACGGCTTTGAAATACGCGGCTCTGGATATGGACAAACGGCTAAAAGGCTTCGCTTGCCCCGACGCGATTTTGACGGCGGTGGAGAGCCGAACAAGCTCGCCCGTGCGTATTGAACGGGACGATAATTTCCAATCGACGGGAGCGCAAGGCTTGTTTCCCTGTGGCGAAGGCGCGGGGTACGCGGGCGGGATTACGTCGTCTGCGGCGGACGGATTGCGCGTCGGATCGGCAATCTTCGCTTATTTATCGAAATAAAACAAAAACAAAAGCTCCCCGATTGGATCGGGGAGCTTTTATAGGTTACAGTTTATTGTTTTTTCGTTTTTACCGTTAACGTCAACAACTTGACGTTCTTAGGCTGGGTTTCTTCCGTTTCCGAAACGACGGGGCGGAAGGATTTTTTTAACGTTGCAAAACGGATTTTTTCTTCGTCTGCGGACGTTTTGCCGATGGCTTTGATCGCCTTGTAATAAATTTCGCTCATCAAACGGATTCGATCAAACGTAACGTATTCGTTCGCTTGGTGGATCGTATCTTCTTCGCCGCTGATTTCCGGACCGAAGGCGCAGCCGCATTTAAGAACTCTCGCATACGTACCGCCGCCGATCGCGATCGGGGCTTCGTTTTTGCCCGTTACTTCGTTATATATGCCCGTGAGCGTGGAAATGAGTTTGCCTTTCGGGCTGTTGTATAAGGGAGCTTGGTAATTGTCCACCACGTATTCCAGCCCGAACGAGTCCAATTTTTCCTGCACGGCGGAAAGGGGGTAGGTAGCGGGGAAACGGATATCCGTTTTGATATACAACGCGCCGTTTTTGAATTCGGCAACGTTGGGCGACATCGTCAACACGCCCGTTTCGTCCTGTAACGTTTTCAAACCCACGGTATCGTTAAAAAGCAGGTCGTATGCCGTCGCGCAATCTTCGTCGAACGTCGCCAAGAAACAAAGCAGGGCTTGCAGAGCGTTCGCGCCCTTATCGGGAGTCGAACCGTGCGCGGATTTGCCGCGGACCTGTAAAATATTCGTCGTGTTGTCATAGGAGAATTGCGTGCCTGAGATCGGGTTCTCGTAATGCACGAGTTTTGCGCCCGCCTGCCGAGTCAACACCGCAACGGCGCTATCGCAAACCATATTCGCCCGTTCGCCCGCCCGAAGCGCCGTCAAAGGCGCGTTTTGTAAGGGTATGACGGTCGTGAAATGCAAAATGCCTTTCTCCGCGTAAATGACAGGGAAATTCGCGTCGGGGCTGAACCCTTCGTCGGGCATTTGCGCGACTTTTTTATAATGCTCCATGCACTTCCAACCGCATTCTTCGTTGCAGCCGACAATGAGCTTGATCTTGCGTTTGGGCAAAAATCCTTCGTCCTTTAACGCTTTCAAGCAGTACAGGCAAACGACGGCGGGCGTTTTGTCGTCCATCGCGCCCCGTCCCCAAATTTTCGTGCCCGTAACGCCGCCGTCCGACACGTCGTCGTTGATCACGCCGCCAAACGGGGGATATTTCCAACCGTTGCCCGCGGGTACGACGTCCAAATGCGCCAAAATCGCAAACTCCTTGCCTTCGCCGAACACAACTTCGCCGACGTAATTGTCGTAGTTGCGCGTTTCAAAGCCCATGGAACTTGCAAGATCAAGAAAATACTGTAAACAATCCGCCGTTTCTTTGCCGAACGGATATGCTCCGTCCGCAGGCTGCATCGAAGAATCGAATTTCAAAATTTCGACGGTGGAGTTTACGATCTCGTTGAAATAGTTTGTCATAACGTTTTCCATAACCGAAGCCATCCTAACACTTACTTGCGGGAAAAAATTCCCCTGACAGTATATATTATACACAATTTTCAGGATTTCGTAAACAAAATAAGGGGCAAAGCGGAAAAAAATAATTTTTTTCCGCGGTCCGCTTTGACTTTTAGCGAAAAGTATGCTACAATGGTAAAAAACTTGAATGGAGTAATTATGTCGTTACACGAAGGACACAGAGCAAGACTCATCGAAAAATTGGCGAGCGCTGAAAACTCGGTTTTGGAACACGAGTTGTTGGAGCTGTTGCTGTTCTCCGCGATTCCCAGACGGAACACCAACGACATTGCGCATCGGTTGCTTGCGGAGTTCGGCTCGATCCCGCAAGTGTTCGCGGCGTCTATGGAAGATTTGCAACGCGTGGAAGGGATCGGGAAAAATGCCGCTGCGTTTTTGCGCTGTATCGGGATTTTTCAGGAAAGGTACTATACGACCAATTTAAAAATTTACAGCGGGGAATTCTCGGTAGATCAATTTCTCGCGTACGCAAAGAAATATTATTACCGCGAAACGGAAGAAGTTTTCGACGTCTATTTCTTGCGCTCGGATAGGGAAGTGTTCGGCTTGCAACGGTTTTCCGTACACTCCCCGCGCATGGTGGAGTTTTTGTCGGGTGAGTTTGCCGAAACGCTCGTACGCGTAAAACCCGCGGGCGTAGTCGTGGTGCACAATCATCCGCTCGGATCGAGTAGACCGTCGCAGGCGGACTTTGCTACCACCAAGCGTTGCCAAGAAATTTGCGGCGCGCATAACGTATTGTTGTGCGACCACGTCATTTACGGTCGGGACGGCGTATACAGCTTCTATATCGGCGGCGGATTAAAAGACTCCGACGGCAGACGGCAACAAACGCTGGAAGGATAAGGAATACAAATGAACGAAAAAGAGCCCAAGAAAGCAAAAAACAAGACGGAAAAAGGCGAAGACAAACGGCTTCGTTCTTATTTCGTGCGCTTGTTCGGGAAATATGATTTCCGTAACGAGCGGCAGTTTCTCTTTTTCGGAAAATGGCTGATTTTTATCGTTTTGGTGATCGTAGAAGCGTTGATGCTTTTACAACAGCTCGACCGCTTCGAAGAATGGGGCGGTTGGAAAAACTTTTTCGCATTGCTCGTTTTAGAGAGCGCTTTAACGCTTTCCGTGGCGCTCAAGCTGTTCGTCATCAAGCACACGGCGGGTCGAATGATCTTTAACGTATTGGACGCGGTGCTCGCTTGCGGGTTTTTGTTCTTCACCAACGGTTCGTACCCGATCATCGTATACATGCTTGTATTGACGGAGTTTTATATGAGCGCGGACAAAACTCGTCCCGCGATTTGGATGTTTTGTATCGGTATGCCGTTATACGCCGTTTGTTACGCGGCGCGGCTGTATTTCCGTATCGGTGGGAACGTGGAATTTTTGCCCATTTTCCGCGACGCATTCGGGGCTGCGTTTTCGCTGTTATTGCATTTTTTAGTCGTGCAAATCGCGCTCGCGTTCTACCGTCAGTTTTTGAAACTCGACCGCGCGTTGACCGAGCTTGACGAACGGAAAAAGGAGCTGGAAAAAGCCTACGAAGTCGTAGCGGAAGTAACGGCTTTGGAAGAACGGCAACGGATTGCGAAAGAGATTCACGATACGGCGGGGCATTCGATCACGACCGTCATTATGCAGACGGAAGCGGCGAAACGCACGTTCGATCAAAGCCCTGAAGAAGCGAAAAGTAAGATTATCGCGGCGAATTTGCAGGCGAAACACGCTTTGGAAGAACTGCGTACAAGCGTGCATTTGTTGTCGGGGCAAGGCGGTGGAAAGACTTTGAAAAACGCCTTGCAAGACGTCATTTACGAAACGACGGACGGCACGGGGATCACCATTCGTTCGGAAATCGACGAACTTGCCGTATCCGAAGCCAAGCATCGGTTTTTATGCAATACGTTAAAGGAAGGTATTTCCAACGGCTTGCGGCACGGCGGGGCGACGGCGTTTTGGTTTGAACTGAAAAAAGTCGGCGAGAAGATCGAGTTTTTGCTTTCCGATAACGGCAAGGGCGTGAACGCGAGCGAGCTTTCGCTCGGGTTCGGGTTGACGACGATGCAGGAGCGGGCGAAAGCGCTCGGCGGGGACGTGCAATTTGTTTCCGAACAAGGCGACGGGTTTGAAATCCGTTTGCAAATGACGGCTGATAAATAAAAGGTTGGGAAAAATTATGCAAGAGAAGATCAAAGTATTGGTAGTGGACGATCAAAAAGATTTGGCGGACGAGATCAAAAGCGTTTTGGAAACGGACTCCATGCTCGAAGTCGTGGGTACGGCGTTGGACGGGTTCGACGCGCTGCAAAAGATGTCCGTAGCGTTGCCCGACGTGGTTTTAATGGATATCCGTATGCCGAATATGAACGGCGTTGTCGCAACGCAACGGATCAAGACGGAATATCCGCAAACAAAAGTGCTGATTTTGACGACGTTTGACGATAGCGATTATATTTTGAATGCAATCAACTACGGGGCGAGCGGGTATTTATTGAAAGATATCGGCGGAAACGCGCTCATCGACGCGGTAAAAAACGCCCACCAAGGGGATACGATTTTGCCCGCGAAGATCGCGAGACGGATTACGGATGCGGCGAAAACGGTGGCGGCGGATCGGGAAATCAAACTCGCCCGCGCGTTCTCGTTCTCCGATCGGGAAGTGGAAGTCGCGCTCATGCTGTACGAAGGGTTCACCAATCGGCAGATCTCGGCGGCGTTGAAATTGACGGAAGGTACGACGCGGAACTACGTTTCGACCGTCTACGTAAAAACGAACAGCAAGGATCGCGCGGAAGCCATTCAGGCGATCGGAGCGGTGTTATAAGGAGTATGTATGCAAACGTATTCGACTTCGGAAGACCGAATCGGCAATACGCCGTTGTTGCGGTTGAATAAGATAGAAAAGGAGCTTGGGCTCAACGCGCGGTTGTTTGCAAAGCTTGAGAGCGCGAACCCTGCCGGCTCGATCAAGGATCGGGTAGCGAAAGCTATGCTCGACGACGCGGAAGCTTCGGGTCGGCTGAAATCGGGCGGCGCGGTGATCGAAGCGACTTCGGGGAACACGGGGATCGGACTTGCGCTGGTCGCGGCTGCGCGCGGATACCGAGCAATCATCGTCATGCCCGAAACGATGTCCGTAGAACGGCAAAAGTTGCTTCGGGCGTACGGCGCGGAAGTGGTTTTGACGGACGGAATAAAAGGAATGCAAGGCGCGGTGGAGAAAGCCGAACAGTTGTTAAAGGAGTTGCCGAACGCGATCATTGCGGGGCAGTTTGACAATCCCGCGAACCCGAAAGCGCATTACCAAACGACGGGCCCTGAAATCTACGCGCAAACGGACGGCAAAACGGACGTGTTCGTGGCGGGAGTCGGCACGGGCGGTACAGTCTCGGGCGTCGGTCGGTTTTTGAAAGAGAAGCTGCCGTTTGTCAAGGTGGTGGCGGTTGAACCGCAATCGTCGCCCTTGCTTTCTCAAGGCAGAGCGGGCGCACATAAAATTCAGGGAATCGGCGCGAATTTTGTTCCGAAGAACTTTGATCGGAGCGTTTGCGACGAGATTGTAACGGTCTTAGACGAATCGGCGTACGAATACGCGCGAATGGCAGCGCGGGTGGAAGGCGTGCTGGTCGGGATTTCTTCGGGCGCGGCGCTTGCGGCGGCGGTCGAACAGGCGAAAAATCCCGAAAACGCAGGAAAGAATATCGTAACGATATTCCCCGACGACGGGGACAGGTATTTGTCCACCGACTTATTTGTGTGAATTAAAAGCCCTTCCGACCGTAACGGAAGAACTACACGAAAAACACTTGACAACAAAGGAATTTATTTGTATAATAGTGTCATAAAAAAGGAGAAGGTATTATGAAGACGAAAAAGATACTGTCTTTTGTCGCGATGGGTTTGATAGCGTTGGCTTTTTTCGTATACATGTTTGCGCCCGTTCTTGAATTTGATTACAGCAGGTACAGCGAAACGATGACCGTTATCGATTTGTTGGAAGATGACGCGCCGTCAACGATTTGCGTAACAATCGTTTTTATCATCGCTTGTTTTATCGGGGCGTTGGTTTCGGCACTCAATGATAATAACGTTGTAAAATACGTATTTGGCGGCATATCCATATTAACGGCGATTTTTTGCTTCGCAGCTAAAGAATTTATTCTTGACGATCAAGAGATAAACTCGTATAATTCCTATTTTGAGTTAGGTGGCGGCGCAGTTTTTGCGGGGTTATTGCTGATAGCAGGCGCGGTTTTGCTTTTCGTGTCCGCGACAATGAGAGAAGGAGTAATGACAATGAGTTCTAATAATTCGACAAATCCCAACGAACGGAACGTAGGGAATCAACAAAACAATTTGAGCGCGGAAGACAAACAAAACAATTTGATTCGTTTTCTATTGACGTTTTTCCTTGGCTGGATCGGAAGCCTGGTTATTAACCATAGTACGTTAAAACCGCGGGGCTTCTCATCGAGAACTTTGGCGTACATATTCCTTTCTATGGTTACGCTTGGGATTTACGGCTTGGTTGCGTCCATTTGCAATTTGAGCTTTGATCCCGCGCAAGCGTCGAACGTCGGCTATTTCCGCGACGGAACGGATGGGGCTGCGGCAACGTATGCGCCGTCGCCGTCGGTTGCGCCCGTTCAAACGAATACGGAATATGCGGAACAAAAACCGCAACCGCAACAAGAAAGCATGGAAAAGAAGTTTGAATATTTGCAAACGTTGAAGAAGCTTTTGGACGATGGAATTGTTACGCAGGAAGAATTTGACGCCAAGAAAAAGGAAATTTTGGGCTTATAAAAACTGTAAAATATTGTTTAAATAGTATAAAAGGACTTCGGAATATTCCGAAGTCCTTTTTGATATTGTAAGCAGTTTATAGCGAACCCAAAAGCCATACGGAGAACGCGCAGTATACAGTCAAGGAAAGTACGTCCACGATGGTCGTAATAAACGGGGACGCGACGACTGCGGGGTCGAGCTTGCATTTCTTGGCGAGCAAGGGCAACATCGCGCCGATGAGTTTTGCGGCGAGAATCGTTACGAACAGGGACAGGCAAATGACAAACGCTACCATCATACCGTTATCAACCTTGTAGAGCTGGTCGATTGCAAGTAATTTTCCAAAGCAGGCTACGGACAAGATCGCGCCGAGAATGACGGCGACGCGGATCTCTTTCCATACGACTTTCCAAAAATCGGAAAATTCTACTTCTTTTACGGCAATTCCGCGAATGATCATTGCCGAAGCTTGCGAGCCTGCGTTCCCGCCCGTGCCCATTAGCATGGGCATACAAGCCGTTAAAATGATGCCGTAGACGGGCATGTTTAGAGTTTTTTCGTTGGCAGAGATAATGAGCCCTGTAAACGTTGCGGAAAGAAGCAACAAAAGAAGCCACGGCAATCTGTTCCAACAAATGCGCCAAGCGCTTGTTTTTAAGTACGGTTTGTCCGTGGGGGTAACCGCCGCCATCTTCGCGATGTCTTCCGTGTTTTCTTCTTGCAGGACGTCCATTGCGTCGTCGACCGTTACGATCCCGACCAAACGCATTTCTTTATCCACAACGGGCAACGCCAAAAACCCGTAATCGGAAATCGTCCGCGCAACGTCTTCTTTGTCGTCTTCGGTGTGCGCGTAAATGACGTTTTCGTGCATGACGTCTTGAATGAGTGCGGTTTTTTGCGCTAACATTAAGTCTTTTGCCGTTACAAGCCCCAAAAGCTTTGCTTTGTCGTCCGTTACGTAACAGGTATAGATCGTTTCTTTATCGATTGCGGTGCGGCGAATGCGTTCGAACGCGTCTTCGACCGTCATCGTGGGGCGCAGGGAAACGAACTCGATCGTCATAATGCTGCCTGCGCTGTCCTTGGGGTATTGTAAGATCGTATTGATATACGCGCGCGTTTCCTGATCGCTTTGCGCCAAAACGCGTTTGACAACGCTTGCAGGCATTTCTTCCAAGAAATCGACGGTATCGTCCAAGAACAGCTCGTCTAAAACGGCTTTAATTTCGCTATCGGAAAGCTTATGGATCAGTTTTTCCTGAAACTCGCTGTCCATTTCGACGAACGATTCCGCAGCCAAGTCTTTGGGCAATATACGGAACAGGATCAAAAGATCGGTGTCGTTTTCCGTTTCTTCAAAGATTTCCGCAAGGTCGATTCCGTTCATCGACGAAAGCAAGGGCTTTAAAACGGTATAATTCCGTTCCTTGAGCAGTTGCAAGATTTCTTCCGTTTCCGCGATCCGTCGAACGATTTCCTGCGGCATTTCTTCGATAATGTCCACCGTGTCCGCGACGGAAACTTCTTCCATGACTTTTTCAAGCTCGTCGTCGTGCAAGCTGCCGATGATCTGTTCTTGCAGCGACGTGTCCAAAAGAACGAGCACTTCCGCCAAAAGATCGCTGTCCAACTCCCGACAGAGCGCGGGGATATGGTGAAAATCCGTGTGGTTAAGCTCGTTCGCGAGCGTTTCAGGCGGCAGTTTGTTTGCAATCGCCGCCGCGCCTGTAAAGTCGTGCGATTGTAATAATTCGTTTAATACAGACAATTCTTTTTCCATTCTACTCTACTCCTAAAAATTTAAAAAATGATTAAGGTAGCGTATACTCGTGGTCGGTCAAAGCGCGGAAGGCAAGGAAAAACAATCCGCTGCGATATTTCGACTTAGCGGGTCTACGCCGGTACTGTGATAATCACTCATAGCTTGTTTCTCCTTTTTTGATTTTTTTATTTTTTCCGTTATTCGTCTTTTTCGTTCTTGCGGGAACGGAGCAGAAGAAAATCGGTTAAAATGCAAATTGCGCCCGCGCCAAGCAGCAGGTAGGTGAGTCGCCAAACGGAATCCTTGTCGCTTTCCGTTTCTCCGTAGACGGTCGTTTGCGTTTGCGGGGGAGCGCCGTTGAACAGCGCGACGTACGAAACGGGAACGTAGCCCGTTTGCTGCGTTCCGTCCGCAGCCGTGTACTCCACGTGGTAATAGGGATAGTCTAATTGTTCGATTTTACCCAGAATTTTGATTTGCGCGCCCCGTTCGAGTTTGGTTTCGGAGAGCGTTAAAAGCTCGTTCAAGCACGGGTATTTGTAAGGGGAAACGGCGTTGGTGATATAACCGACGGTTTCTCCTGCGTAGTCTTGACGGTAGTCCGTTTCGGGGAGTTTGGAGCTGAATGCGGAAAGGACGAGATAGGTCGAATAGTTCCCTGCCATTTCGTCAAAGACGGCAAGCACGTCGTAGAAAGACGTTTGCCCGATCTTTAACGCCGTTCGAGCCGTTTCGCAGCGGTGGAAACCGACGTAGGGGAAATATTCCGCGCCTTCCAATGAGCCGAGATCGAATTCGATGAGTACCGACGCGGGTTGGATTTGTACGACTTCAAAATCGGAAGTCGTCGCCGAAAAGATTTGTTCGTCCGCGTCGCCGACAGGCAAAGTTTTCATCGTCGGCAAACGTAAAGCGTTTGTTTCCGCTATATAATTCCCGTCGTAGAGCAGGTAGGTTGCGCTCTCTTCAAAACACAGCGCGAACGAGATTGCGTTCGGGGTTTGACCGTAGACGAATTCGTCGCCGACAGGGAATACGTCCGTTTGCTCGTAAAGATCGGCGTTGCCTGATTTCGGGGAGAACTTATATAACGTGTTTTGGCAAAGCGCGTACACGTTGCGTTCGTAATCCACCGCGGTTTCGGTGATGCCTGCGGGTAATGCGTCGTAGAGTTTTACGCCATCTTCGCCCGTGTCGGAAAATTCCTTTTCGGAATAGCGGTATAAGGCGTTGCCGTTGACGGTATACAAAAATCCGTAGACGTCCGAAGAAAGGGCGGACGTTTCGTAAGTGTGCTTTAAGGTCTCCGTTTTCGTCCATTCGCCGTTTTCACGGAACAGTTTATAGCAGCGGTTGGTGTCGGTTACGAGATAGTACGCGCCGTACACCCCCGTTGCGCCGACAAGATTGCCGTTGACGTCCGCGTCTGTGAGCGAAAACAGCGTTGTGCCGTAGTCCGTTTCCGAAAGGGAATAGATTGCGGCTTGTTTTTCGCCTGCGACTAGCAAAGTCTTTTCCGAAGAAGCGACGTGCGAAGCATTTACGCTCGACGGAATCGGATTAAGAAATTCCTTTTCCGAAGTATCGTATACCGAAACGCGGGCGTTGCCGTTATCCGCAATAAACAGCCGATCTCCTGAAAGATGGAGCTTTTTGCCGCCGTTCAAGCGGTGTATAGAATCGGACTCTGCTGAAATTTCAAACTCGGTGAAATCACGGGCTTCTACGGAAAATTGGCGTACGGAGTTGCCTTTGACCGCGTACAAGTACCCGTCGCCGTCGCTACAAAGCGCGGTGAACCCGCCTGTTGCGCGTAAAATCGGGGGAACTTGTTCCGCGTCCGTTACGTCGCGGAGCTCCGTGAGATTATAGGCGTAAAATTCCCCGTTTGTCGAACAGGCGAACGTATTGCCTGCGATTGCCATGGATGATACGGCGTAGGGGAAGGTTGCAATCGGTAAATTGCCGTTGTCCGTCGCGCGGTAGAGCCGATTGCCTTGGAAATAGCAAAGCTCGTTTTGCCAAAATGCGAGCGGAGTTGCGGCGGGCAGTCCGTCTGCAACCGTCGTGAGCGTAGCCGATCCGTCCGAAAGGTCGGTTTTAACGATTTTTGCGCCGATCGTCAGGACGGTATAATATAAAAATCCGTCGCGGATACAAAACGTGCCGCAGTTGGTATATGCGGTGGCGACGGCTTGGGGAGAACCGCTTGCAAGCTCCGTAAGTGCAAGCGAGAACAGTTTCCCGTTGTCGTCGAGATAGTACGCGTTTTGTCCGTAAAGCTGGGTTTTTACGATTTCATGGTCGTGTTCGTAGGAGCGGTAAAGTTGTTCCGCTCGATCGTATACGTATAAGAACTTTCCGTCGGCAATCGCGGTGTGCGTTTCGTTTATGGAAACGTCTTTCGTCGCCGTCAAGGAAAGGTATTGTTCGTACGTGGACGGAGAGAGTAGTTCCGTTTCCGTCGCTACCGTTGCGGCTTGTCCAAGCGATTGCTCCGCGCCCGCTTTCGGCGTAAAAAACTCCGACGTTTTTGGGGAAGCCAAAACGCAAACGGAGAAAAGGGATAAAATTGTCGCCGCAAATTTCTTCATACAGAATTATTATAACATAATTTCTAAAGAAATGCAATCCCTTGACGGCAATTTTTTTTTTCGCTCGGCAGGAAAACTCGCTCGGCAATCCGTTTTTTGAAAAAATTTGGGAAATTCTTCCAAAAATTTTAAAAACAGGCGTAATGTTGTCATATTTAACATGCTATACTTAGTAAAAAGCGAACAAATGTTCGTGTTTTTTCACCCAAATGGCGGCACGGTTGGCTTGTGTTTTTGGGAAAGTATGCAATAATAGGCACGAAAAACGCGAGACGGGTTGTCGGAAGGAGATGATTTTTTTGGAGAAATACGTAAAGGTGGTGTTATATACATATCCGTTGTTGGAAACGGTAAGCGAAGATTATGCAG
>JAFVRU010000038.1 GCA_017504065.1 Clostridia bacterium | reverse complement strand
CCGTCTTTTTTGTATGCTTATAAACGTGTTCCTTTGGGTATGTAGTACGGAAGCGTACTGCAACCGCCCAAAGTCTTTTTATCGCTGATTACCACGTTTTTATCCGTGATCACGCAATCGAGCGACGTATTCGCGCCAATGATATTATCCTGCATAACGATCGAGTTTTTCACAATCGCGCCCTTTCCGACTTTTACTCCGCGGAATAAAATGGAGTTCTCCACTACGCCTTCGATCACGCAACCGTCGGAAATCAAGGAGTTCACAACCATCGCCGTTTCCCCATATTTCGACGGCGCGCTATCGCGAACTTTCGTGTAAATATCCCGATCCCCGAACAATTCGTCGCGGACGTCCTTTTCCAACAACTCCATGTTGTGTTTATAATATGCAGTCAAGGAATCGATCCCTGCGTAATAGCCTTGGAACTCGTAACGATAGATCTTCAAGCTATCCAACTGCTTGATTAAAATATCGCTTTCAAAGCTCGTAAATCCGTGCGTTACGGAATCTTCAACCAAGTTCAAAAGGAATTGCCGATTGATGACCATAACGTTGATGGAAACGTGTTCTTTCGCGCCCTGTTTCACGTGCGGCGCAAGCTTAATTTCCGTAACTCGACCGTCATCGTTTGCGTTGACGAGCATGAAATCCGAACGTTTTTCCACTTCACCGTAATGCGTAACCATCGTTACGTCCGCGTTCTTTTTCTCGTGATACGCAATGATATCGGAAATATCCAATTTCGCCACGCCGTCGCTGTCCGTCAACACTACGTACTTCTCTTTGCGACGGTTTAAAAATCCCGTAATGCTGCTCAACGCTTCCAAACGCGTCGTATACATTTTATCGTGCCGTTCGGAGAAAGGCGGCAATAAAATAATCCCACCGTCTTTTCTAGCCAAATCCCAATCTTTACCGCTCCCCAAATGATCGATTAAAGAGCGATAATTGTTGCTCGTCATAAGCCCTACCGTCGTAATGCCCGAGTTAACCATATTCGACAAAATAAAATCGATTACCCGATATCTTCCGCCAAACGGAATGGAAGCCATCGTTCTTCTACGAACGAGTTCGGGTACGTGTTCTTCATGTAAATTTGCAAAAATAACGCCGATTGCCGATGCCATATCTATTCCCCCTTTTTATGCCATAATATCTTTTTCGTGGTTTTGTCCTTCCAGGACTTTTGCGCCGTTTGCAACGTTGACTCCGCGGCCGAGCACAACAATTTCCGCCGTCGGGTTTTTCTCCACGCCAACGACCGCATTTTCTCCAATCGTAACGTTTTCGTCGATAATCGAATAGGAAACCGTTGCGTTTGCGTGAATCACGCTATTCGCCAATACGACGGAGTCCTTGACGACCGCGCCCTTTTCAATACAAACGTTGCTGCCGAGAATGGAGTTCTCCACTCTGCCGTTAATTTCGCAGCCCAGCGCTACCATGGAATTTTTAACAACGCCGTGTTTTCCAATATGTTCGGGGGGCGCGAGCGGGTTTCTCGAATGAATCTTCCAAGTCTTATCCCCTACGTCGAATTCAGGATCTTCGCCGAGCAAATCCATATTCGCTTGCCAAAGCGAAGCAACCGTTCCCACGTCTTTCCAATAGCCGTCGAATTGATAGGAGTACATTTTTTCGCCCGCGTTGAGCATTGCAGGCAAGACGTCTTTCCCGAAATCCTTGGAAGAATTCGGGTTCATATCGTCCGCTTCGAGATATTTAAAAAGCTTTTCCGCCTTAAAAATGTAAATCCCCATGGAAGCCAACGTGCTCTTGGGTTGTTTGGGCTTTTCTTCAAATTGGTAAATCGAACCGTCGGGATTGGTATTCAAAATCCCGAACCGCGACGCTTCGGAAAGCGGTACGTTGATCGCTGCGATCGTGCAATCCGCGCCCGTATCTTTATGCGCTTTCAACATAGCGGCGTAATCCATTTTATAGATGTGATCACCCGAAAGAATCAACACGTATTCGGGATTATACATCTTCATAAAGTTTAAATTTTGATAAATGGCGTTTGCCGAACCTTCGTACCAGGAAGAACGCGCCTTCGCCTGATACGGCGACAAAATATGTACCCCGCCGTAAGTTCTGTCTAAATCCCACGGCTGACCGTTTCCGATATATTCGTTTAAAATCAACGGTTGATATTGCGTCAATACCCCGACCGTATCGATTCCCGAATTGATACAGTTGGACAACGGAAAATCGATGATTCGATACTTCGCGCCAAACGCTACCGCAGGTTTTGCGATATTCGTTGTCAACGCATACAGTCTGCTACCCTGTCCCCCTGCCAAAAGCATGGCTACACACTCTTTCTTTCTTTGCATAAGTTCTCCCTACCTAATCCATAAATTTTTTTAAATATACGCAAGTCAATTTCGGAAGATCGAATTCGATCGAGTCTTCTTTCCAATGGCTAAACGTTTTCGTAGTGTAAAATACACGTTTTTGTACCGCTCCCCGTCCGCCGTAACGAACCAAATCGGAGTTAAAAACGACTTTGTATTTCCCTTTGGGTACGCCCAAACGGTAATTTTTATAATCTTCGCCCGAGAAATTGAGTAGAACGACAATGGTATTCCCCTGTCGATCTTTACGCTGATACGCTAAAAAATTCCGATCCGCGTCGTCGGCGGCGAGCCACTCAAACCCGTCCCAAGAATCTTCGATTTCATAGAGCGCAGGCGTAGTTTTATAAAACTCATTCAACTCCCTGACCATCTGCGCAAGTTTTGCGTGCTTGTCGTAGTCTTTTAAGAAAAACTCCACGCCTTCTTGGTAATTCCATTCCTTAAACTGCCCGATCTCCGAACCCATAAAATTGAGTTTTTTCCCGGGGTGCGACATCATATACCCGAAAAACGCGCGAACGCCCGCAAACTGATCGTCGTAATCCCCCGGCATTTTTCCGATCAAAGAACATTTGCCGTGCACGACTTCGTCGTGGGAAATGGGCGACACGTAATTTTCCGCAAACGCGTACATCATCGAAAACGTCATTTTGTTGTGGTTAAACTGGCGATAAACGGGATTTAACGCGATATAGGACAAAACGTCGTTCATCCAACCCATATTCCATTTAAAATTGAATCCGAGCCCGCCCATGGACGTCGGACGCGTAACCATCGGCCAAGCCGTGGATTCTTCCGCAATCATCAATGCGTTCGGGAAAAACCCGAATACAGCTTCGTTTAAACGCCGTAAAAAGGCAACTGCTTCCAAGTTCTTGTTTTCACCGTAAATATTCGGCACCCATTCCCCCGGCTGTTTGTCGTAGTCGAGATAGAGCATGGAAGCTACTGCGTCCACGCGCAAACCGTCTACGTGGAATTTCTCAAACAAAAAGATCGCGGACGAAATCAAGAAAGAAACGACTTCGTTTCTGCCGTAATCGAATCTTCTCGTTCCCCAACCTTTGTTCTCTTTTCGATCCCATTGTGAAGCTTCATACAAAGCTTCGCCGTTAAATTCGTACAGCCCAAAGGAATCTTTGGGGAAATGCGCGGGAACCCAATCCAAAATTACCCCGATACCAGCGGCATGAAAACGGTCGATTAAATACATAAAATCGTGCGGCGTACCAAGCCTGGACGTAATCGAATAATAGCCCGTAACTTGATACCCCCAAGACCCGTCGAACGGATGCTCGGTAACCGGCATAAATTCTACGTGGGTATACCCCATTTCGCGGACGTACTCCACAAGCTCGACTGCGAGTTCTCTATACGTATAATACGCGCCGTATTCGTGCCGTTTCCAAGATAACAAATTCACTTCGTAAACGTTGAGCGGAGACGTATAGATATTCGTATGTTTTTGCTTGTCCAAATATGCCTTATCCGACCATTTAAATCCTGCTAAATCATACAATTTAGAAGCGTTCGCCGAAGTTTCCCCTGGAGTTTCCGAGTGAAACGCATACGGATCCGCTTTATGGAAATACCGCCCATCATGCAGTTTAATACAGTATTTATACGCGCAAAAAGGCTTCAAATCGGGAATGAACAATTCGTAAGTTTCCCCGTCGATCATCGGTTTCATCTGATGCGCGTTTGCATCCCAACCGTTAAACTCCCCGACGACGGAAACACCCGCCACTCTTGGTGCCCAAACCCTGAAAATAAAGCCCTTTTTCTTTCGATATATCGTCGGATGCGCCCCCATTAGCTCGTATGCCTTGAAATTCTCCCCGTGATGAAATAAATGCAAAGGCATATCTGTATTGAAAAAGCTCATTCCGATCTCCTTTTTAACGTTTTTACGTCCAAATAGTATTACACTATTTATTATGTATCTATTATACTACATTTAAACATATTTTTCAAGGGGATTTTGAATTTTTTTTGCGTTTTTTGCAATTTTTTTTGCATAAATTTGAAACAATTTCCTTTTATGTTTTTAAAATTGCTACGTCTTACGTAATAATTATACTTGACGTAACAAAATAGTATTGTCTGACATAGTACATGTTTAAATAAAAAACAGGCGATTCCCCTTTGTTTTTGACCTAGGGAAATACCTGTTTCTT
>JAFVRU010000037.1 GCA_017504065.1 Clostridia bacterium | reverse complement strand
TTCCGTACGTACGTAACGCAAACGGTAATTCCCAACAAACAGGAAATTTCGGACGAGTGGCAAAATCCGTTCGCATTATCGGAAACGGAAAAAGCGACGCTTGACGAATAGAAATAACGGAAAAAGGAAGGAGAATATGGAAGAACGTATTATCGACGACGAATACGGTAGGGGTATTCGCTTGAAAAAGACGAAAGACGGCTACGTAGACGCTACGGACGAGCTTGCCGAACCTGAAACGGAAGAATCGGAAGCAGCGGAAACGGCTACGGACGAAATCGCGTTTGAGTTCCCCGTATTGGAAACGGACGAAGACGACGAAGACTTGGTAGGGTTATCCCCCGAAGAAGCGCTCGCGCTCCGTCAAAAGAAAGAAGCGGAACTCGCGCAAAGAAAAGCGGACTACGAACAGCTCTGCAAGGAAGGGGAAGAATTGTTGCAATCGGGCAGTTTCCATGCTTCGGAGCTGAAATACGAAAAGGCGCTGTCGCTGGACGAAGAAGCGACGGAAGCGTCTGTGGGCTATTGGCGAGCAAAGACGGCGGATTTCACTCAGCCCGACGTGTTGATCGACGAGTACGTCGAAGCGGGGATTGAGAGCTTGGAATTCGACTTGGGCTATGAAGCGGCGGAGATTGTGAAGCGGGACTACCGCGCGGTATTCGAAAAGCGCGCGAAAGAGTTGGAAGCCGAAGAAGCGCCGCTCGCGGAAGAAGTGGAAGGGAAAATACAGCTTCGGCGCGGGTATTTGCGCGCTCGGTTGAAAAAAGCGGCGATCGCGTTTGCGGTTGCGACCGTACCCATGCTCGTCGCGCTGATTTTGACGGTCTTTTTCGGGTTAAAGAATTTCACGACTCCCGATTCGGATTATATCGTTCCGACGATCGCGCTTGCGGGGGTAACAGTGGTGCTGTTCATCGTGTTTGCGGTCTTTACCAACAAATTCGTCAACGCTTGTCGTATGTATCGGGCAAACGAAAAAGTGGCGTCCACGGAAGACGGGGAACGCTTGCTGTATATTCGCGATAAAAAGGAATTGTATCAGGCTTTACTGATCACCGTAGCGGAAGACGAAGCGGAAGCATAATCGACAAAACCTATCAAAAACGCGGGAAGAACACGTTTCTTCCCGCGTTTTTTTGCGTTTTATAGTATTCAAATACTATAAAGAACGGAAAAATTCTTGCATTCGTCGCGTTTTCGTGGTATAATGAAAACCGTATGAAACAGATTTTGACGTATTTCAAACCGTATAAAGGGCGCGCGCTGTTAGGCCCGCTGTTCAAATTGTTGGAAGCGACGTTTGAACTGCTCGTGCCGTTCGTCGTGGCGCTCATCGTCGATAAAGGGCTCGGCGCGCAGATCGACGGCAAATACCCGTTCGCGGACAAACCGTATATTTACGGTATGTGCGCGTTGCTTGGCGGGTTCGGGCTAGTCGGGCTCGTATTCTCCGTTACGGCGCAGTATTTCTCGGCGCGGACGGCGACGGGGGTGTCGGCGGGGGTGCGAAAGGATCTGTTTCGTAAAATACAGTCGTTGAGTTATAAGGACTTCGATCGGCTCGGGGAAGCGACCATGCTGACCCGCATGACGAGCGACGTAGACAAGCTGCAAACGGGGATCAACCTGTTTTTGCGGCTGTTCCTGCGCTCGCCGTTTATCGTGTTCGGCGCGATGATTTGCGCGCTCGTCATCGATAGCGGCTCGTTCGGGATTTTCGCGGCGGCGATCGTAGCGCTTGCGGCGGTAGTATACGCCGTGATGTTTTTGTGTATGCCGCTGTATAAAAAATCGCAGGAGAAGCTGGACGACGTGTTGCTCTCCACTCGCGAGAACTTGACGGGGGCGAGAGTACTCCGCGCCTTTTGTCGGGAAAACAGCGAACGCGAAATTTTCAATGAACGTAACGAAACCCTGAACAAAAGCCGTAAATTCGTCGGCGGGATCGCGGCGATCACCAATCCGCTCACGTTCGCGCTCGTCAATTTGGCGATCATTTGGCTGCTGTACGCGGGGGCGATACGGGTGGAAAGCGGCGCGCTTACGCAAGGGGAAGTTATCGCGCTCTACAACCTGATGGGGCAAATCTTGATCGAACTTATCAAATTGGCGAATTTGATTGTAACGGTAACCAAAGCCGCGGCTTGCGGAAGTCGGATCGAAGCCGTTTTGCAACTGCAACCGTCCTTGGAGCTTCGTGGCGGCGCGGAAACGGCTGCGGACGACGGCGCGAAAGCGATTGAGAACGAGCCGTTTATCGTATACGATCAGGTGTCCGCGCGGTATAACGACGGAGCGGAAGAAGCGTTGAGCGGAATTTCCTTTACCGTTTCCAAAGGCGAAACGGTGGGGATTATCGGGGGCACGGGCTCGGGGAAAACCACGCTCGTCAACCTGTTGCCGCATTTTTACGACGTCAGCGCAGGTCGAATATCCGTCAACGGAAAGGACGTGCGGGAGTACGGCGCGCAGGCGTTTTTACGGGAACGGATCGGGGTAGTACCGCAAAAGGCGGCGCTCTTTAAAGGCACGATCCGCGAGAACCTGCTTTGGGGCAAGGCGGACGCGACGGACGAAGAACTGTACGCGGCGTTGCGGATTGCGCAAGCGGAAGAATTCGTGCGCGAGAAAGGCGGTTTGGACGCGCCTGTCGAACAGGGCGGGAAAAACTTCTCGGGCGGACAAAAACAACGGCTTACCATCGCGCGCGCTATTGTTCGCGAGCCTGAAATTTTGATTTTAGACGACTCGTCGTCCGCGCTTGATTATGCGACGGACGCGGCGCTTCGGAAAGAAATCGGGAAATTGCCGATGACGGTGTTTATCGTTTCGCAACGCGCTTCGTCGGTGCGGAACGCAGATCGGATTATCGTGCTCGACGACGGAAAAGCCGTCGGACAAGGGGATCACGAAACGCTGTTGAAAACCTGCGAAGTGTATCGGGAAATTTACGATTCGCAATACGACGCGGGAAAGGGGGAACGGGTATGAAGAACGTTTCGAACTCTCCCCAAAACCACGGAACGTTCCGTCGGATTTTACACTACGTCGGTCGGTATCCGATCTCGCTTGCGGGCTCGTTACTGTTTGCTGTAGTAACGGTGGCGGCTTCCTTGTTCGTACCCGTATTTTTCGGGGACGCGATCGATTGTATTACACAATCGGGGATCGCTTGGAAAGAACTCCGACAGATTTTCTTAAAAACGGGGATCGCGGTGGGGATCGCGGCTTTGGCGCAATGGCTAACCAGCCTTTGCAATAACCGTATTTCCTGCAACGTCGTGCGGGATATCCGCAAGGACGCGTTTGCGAAACTCGGCTCGTTGCCGTTGCAATACGTCGATACCCACCCTTACGGGGATACGGTCAGCCGTATCGTAGCCGACGCCGATCAGTTCTCGGACGGGCTTTTGATGGGCTTTACACAGTTCTTTACGGGCTTGATGACCATTTTGGGTACGATCGTTTTTATGCTTGTAACCAACGTCAAAATCGGGCTCATCGTCGTATTCGTAACGCCCGCTTCGCTGTTCGTAGCCAAATTCGTCGCGACGCATACGCATAAATTCTTTCAACAGCAAACGCAAACGCGCGGCGAACAAACCGCCTTTGTCGAAGAAGCGATTTCGGGCTTGAAAACGACGAAAGCGTTCGCGCACGAACAGGAAAACGAAGCGAAATTCGACGAAATCAACGCGCGATTGGAAAAAGCTTCCTTTCAGGCTACGTTCTATTCTTCGCTCACCAACCCGTCTACGCGGTTCGTCAACAATCTCGTGTACGCGTTAGTCGCGTTGATCGGTGCGCTCGACGTCGCAAGCGGCGCGTTCACCGTCGGCGGCTTGACCAAATTTTTGTCGTACGCCAATCAGTATACTAAACCCTTTAACGAAATTTCGGGCGTTGTAACCGAACTCAAGAGCGCGTTCACCTGCGCGGCGCGGATTTTCGAACTGTTGGACGAACCCGAAGAAGTTTCGGACGCGGAAGCCGAGCGGCTTGGGGTCGCGAAAGGGAACGTGGAACTCAAAGACGTAGCGTTTTCCTACGACAAGCAAAAACCGCTAATCGAAGGTTTAACGCTCGACGTGGAGCGGGGAAAACGGATCGCGATCGTCGGGAGAACGGGTTCGGGAAAAACGACGCTCATCAATCTTTTGATGCGGTTTTACGACGTAGACGGCGGCGGGGTATTCGTCGAAGGACGGGACGTGCGGGACGTTACGCGGAGATCCTTGCGGGAAAATTACGGTATGGTATTGCAGGAAACGTGGCTGAAAAAGGGTACGGTTCGGGAGAATTTAAAACTCGGCAGACCGTCCGCTACGGACGAAGAAATGTACGCGGCGGCGAAAGCAGCGCACGCGCACGGGTTCATCAAACGTTTGGCGAACGGCTACGATACCGTGCTTTCGGGCGGGGAGTTGTCCGAAGGACAAAAACAGCTACTCTGTATCGCGCGGATTATGCTCACGCAGCCGCCGATGCTGATTTTGGACGAAGCGACTTCTTCTATCGATACGCGGACGGAGCTGAAAATCAGCGACGCGTTCAACAAACTCATGGACGGCAGAACGTCGTTTGTCGTAGCGCACAGATTGTCCACGATCGTCCACGCGGACTGCATTTTGGTCATGCAGGCGGGGCGGGTCATCGAACAGGGCACGCATCAAGAACTCCTGAAAAAACAGGGCGCGTATGCGGAGCTATATAACGGGCAGTTTGCTTAAACCGAGCTAAGGAACGGCAAAAGCGCGCGCATAGTAAGTCATAAGTCTTTTCCTTTCGTCATATACTAGCAAACGGGGGGAAATGATGCGGTTTTACGAAGAAATCTTTAAAAATGCGGACGGCGCGGCGTTTGCGCGGTGTACGGTTGTGCCCAACGGCGGCGGGTATTTCGAAGGCGTAAAAGCCGTCGGGGATTTTTCGTCCGAACGGATCGTCGTGTGCTTTCCCCGTGCAACGGTGGAAGTCGAAGGGTTGGAACTCTCCATTAAAAAATACTACGACGGGGATTTGCATATTGCGGGCAAGATCGTCAGTTGGAAGCTTTTGGATAACGGGCTTTTGCGGGGAGAAAACCAAGAAAAATGAGTAAATTTTTCGGTAATTTCCGCGAAAAGATCTGCGTGGAAGGGATTATGCCGGAACGGGCGTTGTTGCGTTTGAAACGGGCGGGGATCGCCGTGTATAACGTGAAAAAGACGGCGAAAGACCGCATTGTTTTCCACGTAAAGAAAAAAGATAGCGAAAAAGTTTTTGCAATTTATCCCAACGTATGCTATAATATATCCGAGTATACTCCGTACGTCGCGAAAAAACTCGGGGACGTCGGGCTCGGCAAGCCGATTGCGGCGCTTCGCCGCCGCGTGGGGTTGTTGCTTGGCGGACTGCTCTTTTTGGGCATGACGGGCTATGCGGACGGGCTGGTGTTCGGCGTGGAATTCACGGGCGAACCAACTTACCGCCGAGAAGCGCTTGCGCTACTTGAACAGTGCGGAATTCAGGCGTTTAAGCCCTATAAAAAGGAGCGAGTGGATTGGATTTGCTCGCAAATCCTTGCTTTGGACGGCGTGGAGTATTGCTCCGTTCGGAAATCGGGCTTGCGCGTGGTCGTGGAGATCCGCACTGCGCCGTTTACCGAAACGGAGTTTGTCAGCGGGGATATGACGGCGAAGCATACGGGCACGGTTTTGTCCATTACCGCGCTTCGGGGTACGGCGCTAAAAAACGCGGGCGATCCCGTGCGGGCAGGGGAAACGCTTGTCGGCGGGTGGTTTATCCCCCCGACGCAGGAAGAACGGGTACAGGTGCAGCCTATCGCGCGGGCGCGTATCGCATGCGTGTATGAAGCCGACGTGGAAGCGGCGACTACGGACGAAGCGTTTGCCAAAGCGTATTTGCTGTTAGCGCTGTCCGACTCGGACGAAATTCAGCGAAAAGAGATTACAGAAAACGGAACGTTGTTTCACGTGAAAATCGAGTATACCGCGATAGAAACGTTCAACGTTTAAAAACGGAGAAAAAGATTGTTAAACGCAAAAAAGACAACAGAAACGGTGGACGCGAAGTCCTTGGACAGGCTGGCGCGGGTATTGGGCGCATTCGACGAGAATTTGAATTTTCTCGGTCGGGAATTGGAGCTCGTCGCGTACGTGGACGGAGTAAAAATCCGCTTGGAAGGGAAGCAAGAGAACGTAGCGATCGGGAAACAAGCCTTGACGGCGTTATTAAAGCTTGCGGATAGCGGCGAACCGCTGGATACGGGACGATTGGCGTACTGTATCGAACTCGCTCGAGAAGGCAGAGCGGAAGAAATCGAAACGCTGGAAGAAGGCATAGTGGCGATTACGGCGCGCGGTAAGAAGATCAAGTGTAAAACGGTCGGGCAAAAGGCGTACGTAGACGCGATCAAGCAAAACACCGTCGTATTCGGCGTCGGTCCTGCGGGTACGGGGAAAACGTATCTCGCGGTTTGCATGGCGGTTTCGGCGTTCAAAAGCAAGCAGGTGGAGAAGATTATACTCACTCGACCCGCGGTGGAAGCAGGGGAAAAGCTGGGTTTTTTGCCCGGGGATTTGCAAACGAAAGTCGATCCCTATCTTCGTCCGTTATAC